>MENF01000055.1:783-43845 GCA_001769035.1 Bacteroidetes bacterium GWA2_32_17 | reverse complement strand
TGCGAGCTTTGCGTGACATAATATTTGAGAGAAGAACTTGTATGTTAAATAAAAAATCAAATTAACTTTGACTCTGATTAGTTACTTTTAATGAATTTTAACTTGCGATTTTACCTAACCATGTAACATTACGATAAATCCTTATTTATTTTTTTGCTACTCCGAATAAAAACTCTATCCGAAATCTGCTTTTGTAAGTTATACCGATATAAATATTTTGTATTTCCGTTCTGTATCGGCATAATTCTAAGTATCACAATTACAGCATAATATTAACATTTCGAGAAAATTCTTAAAATTAATTTATTCTATTTTATCAAATAAATTTGGCTGTCTCGTTCAAACGATTAACTTTGTTATTTTAATATTAATATAAGGGGACTTCTAAAAATTGCTTTTTCTTTGTTGGACTTCTCCCGCTTTGGCGGGATTAAAATCCTCATTCCGCCATAGCGGAACTCCGATTTTAAAACCTTGTCCGCCTCGAAAAATCTAATTTTTAGAACCCCTCTTAATAACAAAAGATTTGAAGATATTTTATATAATATTTATTTTTATATTTGTGCTAATTGTTACTACAACTTTTGCACAAGTTCAATCAAAATTAATTGAAGAAAATCCTGATACTACAGCTATTGGACCTGAAGATGAGGACGAGTTAGAACCATCGCAATTTGATGTTTTAAATACTGATAACGAGTTTTTTAAAATCAAAAAAGATAGTAATTTTAATGTTCCTGCTTATAATCAATACTTTTTTTGGGATACGTTAGATATTCATCCTTACCAATCGAAAATGAATAAACTTACCGAAACTCTAATATTAACATTATTGGATAGTAATTCAGTTTTTTCGGTTCCAATAAAAGGACCAATTAATTCAAATTTTGGCTGGCGTAGATGGAAATTTCATTATGGAATAGATTTAGGATTAAGTGCCGGCGATTCAATTGTTGCTGCTTTTGATGGGATGGTGCGAGTTGTTAGAAAAAGTAAATCGTATGGGAATGTCATTGTTATAAGAAATAATAATGGACTTGAAACTCTTTATGCACATCTTTCAAAAGCATTAGTGTGTACAAATCAAGAAGTTAAATCGGGTGAATTAATTGGATTAGGAGGAAGTACTGGTCACTCTTCAGGACCACATTTACATTTTGAAATCAGGTATTTAGGTGGACCCATTAATCCTAACGGAATAATTGATTTTAATAATTTTGCATTGTTAAAATATAAATTAACAGTTGACTCTTGTCTTTTCGAATATATGAATGATATTCAAAAAGCAAGATATTATACAGTTAGGAAGGGCGACTGTTTGGGAAAAATAGCAAAACGTAATGGCGTTTCTATCTCACGTTTATGTAAATTAAACGGAATTTCACGAAAAACAATATTGCGAATTGGGCGAAAGTTAAGATATACTTAATAAAAATAACAATTGCTTAACATTGAAACTATACGTGAACATTGTTTAAAAAAACAAGCAGTTACCGAAAGCTTTCCTTTCGATAACGATACTCTTGTTTTTAAAGTAGCAGGTAAAATTTTTGCTCTTTTAAGTTTAGATGGCAACTTCGGATTGAATTTGAAGTGCAACCCTGAAAAAGCTTTAGAATTACGCGAACAATATTCAGATATAACACCCGGCTATCACATGAACAAAACACATTGGAACACATTAAATTTAGATGGAAATATTAAAAGCCGATTAGTTTTTGAATTAATAGACCATTCGTACAAAATTGTAACTCAAAGTCTTACAATGAAAACAAAAAAGGAATTTAACTTATTGTAAAATGAAAAAGATTCTATACTACTTTATTCAAGGATTATTTTACATAGCTCCAATTGGGGTAACAATGTATGTTTTATATCAAATATTTTTATTTGTCGATAATTTATTTGCTGAGTTTTTTAATCCACATATACCTGGTTTAGGATTAGTTATAACAATTGTAACAGTAACAATTTTAGGGTTTGTAGGAAGCAGAGTTTTTGCTCAACCTTTAATGGTTATGCTAAATAAATTCATTATTAAATTGCCTGTAATTAAAGACTTGTACATTCCGCTAAAAGATTTTTTTTCGGCACTTATTGGCAAAGAAAAAAAATTTAATACACCTGTATTGGTTAAAGTTAATAATATTAGTAATCTCGAAAAAATTGGATTTATAACTCAAACTGATTTATCGGATTTGGGAGTTGAAGGGAAAAAAGTAGCTGTTTACTTTCCTCATTCTTACGCTTTTTCGGGCGAGCTTTTTATTGTACCAGCCGAAAGTGTTAAACAATTAAATATACCATCATCAGTTGCTATGAAGTTTATTTTAACCGGCGGTGCTGTTAAACAATTTACTAACGAAATAAAATCAGAAACATGAAAAAATTATTCACATTCTTGTTAGTTATTATAACATTAACAACAATTGGACAAAGGAAAATCAAAATTCACGAAAAAAATGAAAAAATTGGTAGCGGCACAAATAATGCTTTAGTTGCAACAATTTACGAGTCGAACCAAGACAACATCGAAAAAGCCTGGAAAAAATTAATGAAAGATTATGGGGCAAAAGTAAATATGAAAAAAGAAATATTTGCTGACGATGCTACAATAAAAGACTTATCGTCAAACACATGCGACTTATTTGCTTTTGTCAGAAAAGTTAGTGATGATGAATTCGAAATTGTTGTTGGAGTAGATATGGGTGGTGCTTATTTATCATCTTCAGAACATTCTTCGAAATATAAAACTATGGAAAAAATATTAAAAGATTTTGCAATTCAAACATCTGTTGATGCTATAAAAGAAAAACACAAAGCAGCACAAAAAGATTTAGATGCCTTAACAAAAGAAAAAGATGATTTAACAAAAGAAAAAGAAAGGGCTGAAAAACAAATTGAAGATTACAAATCGAAAATTGCCGATGCCGAAAAAAATATAGAAACCAATAAAACGTCCCAAACCGATAAAGAAAAAGAAATTGAAAATCAAAAAAAAGTTGTAGAAGAAATTGAGGCAAGAGAAAAAGCGGTAGAGTAATTAGTGTTTGTTTGTAATGTCTGGCATTTTTGAAATGTTAAAAGTTTGTAGTTCATTGTTTAACAACAAGCTATGAACAATCCGATAGCTATTGGTTCGAACATTCTGGTTCAAACACTAACTTTACAGACAGACAGTAATTAAGCATAACGAAGTTAATGCTTCAAAAATCTTCATAATTATTAACAATGTGCAACGATTACAAAAAAATAAATTTATAGAACCGTCTTAAAATTAATTTGTAAATTTGCAAACGGTAAATTAGAAGAAACTAATTTATCAAGAAATTATTTACAAAAACTTAATACAAATGAAAAAAATAATTTATTTATTTTTTATTGGATTTTTACTTTCAGTTCCGGCAATTTCGCAAGATAAGTTAACAGACATCCTGAAAGAAGAGCTCAACAGAAATATGGAAACCTTAAAAAAAGAAAAGGCAGCACCTTATTATCTGTCGTATCGTGTAAATGATGTAAGAACTTATAATATTGAAACATCATTTGGACAAATTATTAAATCCGGTTGGTCGCATAATCGTCGATTATGTGTACAGGTAAGGGTAGGTAATAATACTATTGACAATACACATCCAATAAAAGGAGAAGATTACGGTTGGTTCGACTGGGATAAAGGAATTGATATTCCCATTGAAAATGTATCAGAAGGAATAAAGCAGGTTTTATGGAAAGAAACAGATAAACAGTATCGCAAATCTGCCGATTTATATGCAAAGGTTTTGGCTAATATTGCTGTGAAAGTAGAAGACGAAGACAAATCTGATGATTTTAGTAAAGAAAAACCTGTGATTTATAATGAAGCCCAACTAAATGAAACAACCCTTGCTTTTGATATCAAATTATGGGAAGAAAAACTTAAAAGTTATTCAGTAATATTTCTTCAAAATAAGGATGTGATTGAAGGTACTGCCAATTTCACTTATATTATCGAAAAAAAATATTTTGTATCGGATGATGGTAGCAATATTACAGAAAACAGAGTTACCTGCAGGGTAATGGTAAATGGCAAAACTCAGGCTGATGACGGAATGGATTTGCCATTATATAAAAGTTACTTTGGATTTTATCCAAGCGATTTGCCATTGGATGAAGTTATTGTGAATGAAACCAAAATATTAAGCGAAACACTGACTAAATTAAGGTCAGCTCCGGTTGTTGATTCATATACAGGACCTGCTTTATTATCTGCTGCATCGGCAGGAGTTTTCTTTCATGAGATTTTTGGGCACCGTATTGAAGGACAACGAATGAAAGACGAGAGTGATGCTCAAACATTCAAGAAAAAAGTAGGCGAAAAAGTATTGAATGAAAATTTGTCTATTATTTTTGACCCATCCATTTCTAAATATAAAAATTTCTTTTTAAACGGAGCATATAAATATGATGAGCAAGGACAATTGGGTAAAAGAATAATTATAGTAGAAAATGGAATTTTGCGAAACTTTTTAATGTCGAGAACTCCAATAAAAGAGTTTAGTAATTCAAACGGACATGGAAGAGCACAGGCAGGTATGCAAGCTGTTAGTCGTCAATCGAATATGTTTGTTGAATCGAATAAACCTTTAACAACAAAACAATTGAAACAAGCTCTGATTGATGAAGCAAAAAAACAAGGAAAAGAATATGGATACTTATTTGTTAGTACGGTGGGAGGCTTTACAATGACCGGCAGATATATTCCCAACGCATTTAATGTTACCCCTACCGAAGTATATAGAATTTATACCGATGGCAGACCTGATGAATTGGTTCGTGGAGTTGATTTAATAGGGACACCCTTATCTATTTTTTCGAATATTGAAGCATCCGGTGATGATTATGATATTTTTACCGGATTTTGCGGAGCAGAATCCGGTTCAGTTCCTGTATGTACTGTTTGCCCAACACTATTTGTAAAACAAATTGAAACACAACGTAAAGCAAAAAATCAAACTAAATTGCCAATTTTACCAAGACCGTAATAATAACCACAAAAAAAATATATGAACAGGATAAAAACATATTTAATAGTTGTAGTATTAATCTATACAACAACTTTAGGAATAGCACAAAGCAATCCATTTATGGATGCTATGAAACATGAAATACAACGAGGGATGGACAGCTTGAAAATTGAAAAAATGCTTCCTCCAAAATTTATAAGCTACAGCATATCCGATGCAAAAACAATTCAAATTAAAGCAACTTTGGGTGCCATTGTTCTGTCAGAAGAAAAACCCTTCAGATTGTTCGAAAATCGTGTATTGGTTGGCGAAAACGGAAAAACTAACGAAAATTATCTCGACGAAAATAATATGTGGTCATGGAATAACATTAGTAACGAAGTTCCTTTTTCAAATAATAAGAATGATATACGCAGAGCATTGTGGCTTCTTACAGATAATAATTACAAAGATGCAATAACAAATTACGAAGCTAAAATTTCTGCTTTAAGCCAACAAAGTCTTACAGAAGAAGAAAAGCAATTAGTTGATTTTTGCCTAGTAACAAAATCGGAAACGGTTGTACCTTATCAAAGTTTTCAGTTTAATAAATCTCAGATGGAAAGTCTTGCCCGAAATCTTTCAATTGTTTTTAACAAATACCATAATATCCAAAAATCTGATGTGAATGTTTTTGTTTACGATGGGCAGGTATTTTTCGCTAATAGCGAAGGGACTTCTGTGCAATATCCATTACAAATCATATCAGTCAAAGTAGTTGCAACAACGCAAGCACCAAGTGGAGAGGTGTTAAACGACCATGTTTTGTGGTTTTGTAAAAACACATCACAATTACCCGATGAAAAAACAATGCTTGCCGAAGTTGAAAAGATGGCAAATAATTTATCGGAACTGGTACAAAAAAATGCAATCAACGAACCTTATAGCGGACCAATATTATTCGAAGGTCAGGCAGCTGCCGAAGTTTTTGTGCAAAAGTTTTTTACAAATGTTAATGGATTGGTTGCTGTAAGAAAACCCGTTGTTGGAAGTGAGCAGATTATTAGCATGGCTCCCGACAAGGTAAAAGAGAACACACTTGAAGCAATGCTAAATAAAAAAATAATTTCCAGGGATATTAGTATAGAAGCACTTCCAACACTTGCAGCTTTTCAAAATACAACATTAATTGGCAGTTTTATCACAGATGCAGAAGGAGTTAAAGCTCGCGACACATTAGTTCTGGTTGAAAAGGGTGTGCTTAAAAATTTACTTTGCACCAGAACCCCCAGCTTAAAAATGAAACAGACCAATGGTCACGCCCGTGCTGCATTACACAACGGAGGAATAAAAACAGTTACCGGAGCAGGTGTTATAAAAATGTTCAATAATAACCCTGTAACATCCGTTGATAAGAAAAAACTAAAAGAAATGCTTTTAGCATCAGCTAAAGAAGAAGATCTTGAGTATGCATATATTGTAAGAAAAGTTGTTTCCGATGCTGCAGACATTGAAAACGAAAACAGCATTTCCTTTTTTGGTGCATCTAAACCCAAAACCGACCTTTCAAAAACAATACAGGTTTATCGGGTTAAAGTATTCGATGGAAGCGAGGAATTAGTAAGTTTAGCTGAAGTTCAAGGACTTAGTACAAAATCTTTTAAACGAATATTGGCAACATCATCCGAAATGCAGGTTTATAATACAATGATAATGCCTATTAATATTGATATTTACAATTGGGACTATAAATTAACAGGTACACCAGCAAGTTTTATTTTACCTGAAGGTCTTTTATTTCAGGAATTAGATATTGTAAAAGAAAAGCAAGGTGTAGTTAAAAATATCCCTGTTGTAGGCAACCCGCTTAGTAAAATTAAGTGAAATGCTGAATTTAAGTT
The DNA here is from genome assembly GCA_001769035.1 of Bacteroidetes bacterium GWA2_32_17. GTDB lineage: Bacteria > Bacteroidota > Bacteroidia > Bacteroidales > GWA2-32-17 > GWA2-32-17. The sequence goes on along the minus strand of MENF01000055.1, from coordinate 36,959 downwards.
ACTAATGCAAATTCTTATCAGGCAAATAATAAAAATATATGGTATTAGTAAAATGTATAGATTTTATTTTTTTGTCATGCTGAGTTGCATGTTATGGGCTTGACGAAAAACCGTCACGAAGAATAAATCCGATAGCTACCAGATAAATAATAGACTTAAACCCGAACAGTAAAAAAATATTTTAATAAAACCCTCTACCAAATAATATGATAAGTGGTTAACCAAAACCAACAGAACAAAGATTTTTATTTTCCAGCTAATAATTGTCTTACTTTTTCCGAAAGCACTTTACCATCAACCGAGCCTGCAAAGCGTTTTGTGGCAACACCCATAATTTTTCCGATTTCGGCAGGTGATTTTGCACCAACCTGAACTATAATTTCATTTAAAATTTTTATAATCTCGTCATCAGTTGGAGGTTTAGGTAAATATTGTTCTATAACTTCTGCTTCAAACAACTCTTTATCGGCAAGTTCTTTACGATTATTGTCAATATAAATTTTTGCCGATTCTTTGCGTTGTTTATAAAGTTTCTGAATAATTGATAATTCTTTTTCGGGGGTTAATTCTGAATTTGAACTTTCAGTTTTAGCTATCAAAAATGCAGCTTTAATGCTTCTAAGGGTTTCTAACTTGCCACTCTCACGAGCAAGCATTGCATTTTTAATGTCGTTGTTTATTGTTTCGAAAAGTGTCATAATTTTATTTTTTAATCAACATTATCGTGTAAATATGAATTATTTTCTCTTAACTGAGTACCATTTTTAGTCTTATTAATCGTGAAACTTGATTTATCAGATGAAGTTGAAAAATTTTTATCTTCAACTACAATATTTTGCCTTAAATAAGCCGGAATATTCGATAGTTTATCTATCTCATCATTATTATCTAAATCAGTAAGAATGGTTTGTTTTTGAGGGTTGGTTAATGTATTTTGAAGATTTGTTACAACATTGTTCTCTGAAATATTGTTTTCGTTAAAATCAATTGATTTCTGCTCAAACGAAGTAATTGAATTATTTACATTGTTTTCTTTTGGTATTTCAATTTTCTGAGTTTTTGTTTCTGAGTTTCTGGTTTCAGGTTTTTGGTTTCTGGTTTTAGGTGTTATAACATTTAATTCAGGAATTGAAGATGTACCAAAACCTGTAGCAATAATAGTTACACTAATTTTACTTCCAAGAGCATGATTAGTGCAGCTTCCAAAAATCATGTCAGCTTTAGAACCGGTAGCATCCTGAACATAATCACTAATTTGTCCGATTTCATCCATAGTAGCTTCACATTCACCGGAAGTAATATTTAAAAGTACATTTTTTGCTCCGTTAATTTCATTATTATTAAGAAGTGGCGACGAAAGAGCTATTTTTATTGCCTCAATAGCACGATTTTCGCCTTCAGCTTCGCCAATTCCCATAATTGCAACTCCGCTATTACTCATTACGGTTTTAACATCGGCAAAGTCAACGTTTATATGACCTGATACGGTAATAATTTCTGCAATACCTTTGGCACCCATTGTTAGCACATCATCGGCTTTTGAGAATCCCTCGGATGCAGGAAGATTTCCATAAATTTCGCGTAATTTTTCATTGTTAATAACTAACAATGAATCAACATTTTCTTTTAATTCCCGAATGCCTTCTATCGCCTGATTAAAGCGTCTTGGACCTTCGAAATGGAAAGGTATTGTAACAATAGCTACTGTAAGCAAACCTAATTCTTTAGCAGCTTTTGCAATTACGGGTGCTGCACCAGTTCCGGTACCTCCACCCATTCCTGCTGTAATAAAAACCATTTTTGTATTTTCGGAAAGTAAACTAACAATGTCGTTCAAACTTTCTATTGCAGCTTGTTTTCCTTGTTCGGGATAGCTTCCTGCGCCAAGTCCTTCGGTTAAAGTTTGTCCTAATTGAATTTTAATAGGAACCGGACTTTTCGCAAGTGCCTGAACATCGGTATTGCAAACCACAAAGTCAACATCATTAATACCTTGTTTAAACATGTGGTTAACGGCATTACTACCACCACCTCCTACTCCCAGCACCTTTATAATTGAAGGTCTTTCGGTAGGAAATCCAAATTTTAATAAATCTTCTTCGTTCATAATTTTGAGGTTTTATTGTTTATAAATTATTACTTATGTTACACATATTACTTTATTTTTGACACTAATTACACTAATTTGCACTAATTATTAATACTATTCTTATTCGTGATAATTCATACCTATAATACAATTCTTTTATATACTAAACTGTCTTGTCCAAAATTAACCAATAATCCTAACTTTTGCTTTGATGCTGCGAGATAATTCAGTGTTTGCTTAATATGGCTATCTGTTAGTAATTCGATGGCTTTAACTTCAAGTATTATTTTATCAAATACTACAAAATCAGCATTGTAAGGATGTGGTAAAATGATTTTTTTATATTTTATTTTATATTGTTGTTCCCTTGAATACTCAATATCGGTGTTTTGAAATTCGTATTCTAATGCATCCTTATAAACCACTTCACTATGCCCTTTCCCAAGAATTCTATGCACCTCCATACAAATACCGATAATTTGGTATGCCTCCTCTTTATAAACTAACTGTTCCATAGTATTATTATTTTTTGGTGAAAATTTGTGAAATTAGTGTCAACTTTATTTTTGCGTAACATTAGTTATTCATTAATTTTTGTATCTGAATCGTCAAATAGTTTAGAAAGACTTGACAAAATTTTATTAACTTTTGATTCTCTGATTTCCTTATAGGTTATTTGTTCCTTAGGTAGTTTTTTCTTTTTTGCTTCTTTCTTTTCCAATTCATCTGAAAAACCAAATTCATCGGGTTTAGAAATAGCTTTAACAACTTTTTCTTCTTCTTGAATTTCAAATAAGCCAGTTTCTGTCTTTTTCCCAAGTTTATTTAAGAATTCATCGCCAACTATAATAAGCCCAACGCTTGTCGAAAAAATTGGCGAATTTACATTTTCCTGAATATCAGAATTAAGATATAAAATCGGGTTTCCAATACGTATTTCATATCCTGTTTTAAAAGAAACAAATTGCGGTAATGATTTTAACAATGAGCCACCACCGGTTAAAACTATTCCGGCACCAAGTTTATCGGCATATCCTGAGTTTTTAATTTGAAACTCAATAATGCCAATTATCTCATCCATACGAGCCTGAATAATTCTTGATAAATCTTTTTTACTAATTTCTTTGGCACTTCTTCCGCTAATTCCGGGAACGCTAACAACTTCTTCGTTTGAAATTGTTTCGGCAAGTGCAGCTCCATGTTTAACTTTTAATTCTTCGGCATCTTTTTCTAAAAGGTTGTATGCTTGTTTAATGTCATTTGTTAAAACATTTCCTCCAAATGGAACAACTGCAGTATGACAAATTGAACCTTCGTAATAAATTGCAAGGTCTGATGTGCCTCCGCCAATATCTATCATAGCAACTCCAGCTTCTTTTTCATCTTCGGTAAGAGAGGCTTTTGCCGATGCAATTGGTTCGAGAAATAATGAAATCAACTTTATACCGGCTTTTTCAACACAACGCTTCAGGTTTTTAATGTTCATTGATTTACCAATAATAACATGGAATTGTCCTTCCAAACGGTTTCCGCATATACCAATTGGTTTAACGCCACTTTCGTTATCAACTGAGAAACTTTTTGGTAAAACATGAATAATTTCTTCGCCCGGTTCAAGTGCAATTCTATACTGGTCATTTTCAAGTAAATCAATTTCTTCCTGAGTAATTTCCTGTTCAAAATTTGGACGATTAATATACCCGGAGTTGCCAATACACTTAATATTTTGACCAGCAATGCCTACAAATACTTCTTTAATATTAATGTTCGATTGAAGTTCGGCAATTTTTATGGCGGTTTTAATTCCGTCAACAGTTTCTTCAATGTTAAGCACATTTCCGCGTTTAACACCCGAGGATTTTGCTTTTCCTATTCCCAAAACCCTAAATTTTCCATCGGCTTCTTTTTTCCCAATTACGGCTACAATTTTTGTAGTGCCAATGTCAATTGCTGCAATAATGTTATTCATCTTATTCATTTTCGTTAATTTTAGTACAAACAACTTGATTTTTATATTTAATATTTATTGTTTCATATTTATTCCAACCTTCGCGAGGTAAACCAATTAAAATTAATGCTTTTAGATTTGTAAATTTTTCTTCTAAATTTTGTATATCGCCTAAAAGTATTGTAAATGTTCCTACTTTTGGCACAAGCTCAATTTCGTCATTATTGTTAATAAATATTTGTTCAATAAAAGCATCTAAAAATTTATCCGCTCTAATAAATTTTGCAAGTATAAACAGGTCATCTACAATAAATTTCCGACCAAGTTCATCTTTTGCTTCGGTTTTGGTAATATCTTTAGTATAACGCAAATTGTAAGGCTCATTAATTTTTCCGTTAGCTGCTAATACCCTTGCTGTATATTTTCCTGATAAAGGAAATAATGCACCATCACAATCAATATAATAACTAGTACAATCGTAATTAATTATACGAAGAATTGGTTCACGCTGAACAATAACAATGTGCAATATTCCATCTAAAGTAGTAAAAACTTCAGTTGATTTTATTGAAGGATAATTATTTATATCGTTTTCGATTTTATTAAGAGGAATATCTTCGATATAATTTCTAATAATTTTATAATTATTTTGATTTAAAAATTCGATTATATCATTCGATTCAACGAAACTATTGCCTGTTGTGTCAACAATTTGCACATCAATACTTTTACATTTCACTTTATTAAGTTCAGTTTTCGAAAAGCCCAATGAAATAACAAATACTGCAATAAATACTAACCATATTGCAATAGAAATTATTTTTTTTATTATAACTTTTTTCATATTAACTTAAAATTATATTTTTTAGTGGCTCAACTAATTGAGCAATATCGCCGGCACCCATAGTTAATAAGAGTTCTGGCTTTTGTTTTTTAATGATTTTAAAAAGTTCATCTATTGTACAAATTGTTTTATCTTTAATTTTAACTTTTTCTAAAATTGTTTTACTTGTTATATTTTGTATTGGCAACTCTCTTGCAGGGTAAATATCTAACAAAATAAGTTTATCGAGTAATGATAAAGCTTCGCCAAAACCATCGGCAAAATCGCGTGTTCGTGTATATAAATGAGGTTGAAATATTCCTGTAATTTGTTTTTTGGGATATACTCCTTTTACCGACGAAATAAAAGCTTTAAGTTCCTCGGGATGATGAGCATAATCATCAATATAAATACTATTTGTTGTAACAGCTTGCACGTCAAATCGTCTTTTTACACCCAGAAATGTTTCGATGCCTGACTTTATTTTATTAAAATCAACACCTTCCCAAAGACACATTGATGCAGCAGCAGCAACATTTTCAACATTAAACATTCCGGTAATTCCGGGAGCTAATTTTTCGATATTTCCCCAAGGTGTGTGTAAATTAAAGGTAAATTTACCGTTATAAAGTTGCAAATCCGAAATAGTGCAATCGGCATTTTCTTTAACCGAATAAGTTGCAACATTTGCATTAACAGGTTTAGGATTAAATTTACTTTCCTTTTTTATTAGTAATTTGCCATTTTCTTTAACTTTTTGAGCGAACTGTGTAAAGGCATCAACAACATTCTGATAATTGTTATAAATATCGAGATGGTCGGCATCTACAGCGGTAACAATTGCCGAAGATGGTAAAAGTTGTAAAAAAGAACGGTCGTATTCATCGGCTTCAACTACTGTTACGTTGCTGTTTTTTGAATACAAAAAATTTGTCTGATAATTTTTTGAAATACCTCCCAAAAACGCATTGCAACCATTTTCTAATTGATTATAAATGTGTGCAAGACAAGTCGAAATAGTTGTTTTACCATGAGTACCTGCAACGGCAATGGTATAATTGTTCAATGTTATTTCGCCTAAAATTTCTGCTCTTTTTTTTACAGTAAAATTATTTTCTTTAAACCATATAAATTCCCTGTGATTTTGTGGAATAGCAGGTGTAAAAATTATTAATATGTGATCTTTAAATGTAGTTGTAAATTCTTTTGGAATTAGCGAAATATCATCTGAATAATGAATGTTTATGCATGCTTGCGAAAGTTCATCGCATAAGGCAGATTGAGTATGGTCGTACCCTGCAACATTACAACCTTTTAATTTAAAGTATTTTGCAAGGGCGCTCATACCAATACCGCCAATACCGAGCAAATAAACATTATGTATGTTTTTCAAATTCATATTAACTGGTTTATGGTTTAAGGTTTTTAGTTTGAGGTTGTTAGAAACTTCAAACTAAAAACTTGAAACTTTCTTTTTATTACCTTTCTTTTTTAAAATTTTTGAGCATGAATGTTTTATTTATACTAATAATAATATTTCGTTTACAATTTTTTCGGCTGAATTAGCAACAGCCATTTTTCCACAATTTTCGCGATAAACATTTATTAAAAATTCGTCATTTAATAATCTGATTGCCTCATCAACAAGCTTAATTGGAGCTTCGGCATCGGGAATCATCATAGCAGCATCGTTATTAAAAAGAGCCATTGCATTTTTTGTTTGGTGGTCTTCGGCTACATTTGGCGATGGAACTAAAATAGCTGGTTTTTTAACAATACATAGCTCTGATATAGTGCTTGCTCCGGCTCTTGAAATCACAATATCGGCTACAGAATATGCTAAATCCATTCGCGAAATAAAATCGAGAACTTTAATGTCGTTGTATTTATAACCATCAACAACACGTTTTGCATCAGTAAAATAATCTTTTCCAGTTTGCCAAAGTAATTGGAATTTATGTTCAATAATTTTCGATAATCCATTTTCAATACTTTTGTTTATTGTTCGTGCACCTAAACTACCACCAATCACTAAAATTGTTTTTTTATTTCCCTGAATACCAAAATGATAAATTGCTTCTTCGCGTTTTTTTCCAGTAATATCATTCAAATTCTGACGAACAGGATTCCCGGTAAAAACAATTTTGTTTTTTGGAAAAAATCTTTCCATATTTTCATAAGCAACACAAACTTTATTTACCTTATTTGCAAGTATTTTATTAGTAACACCTGCATAAGAATTTTGTTCCTGAATAAGAGTCGGTATTCGCATTTTAGTTGCAGCCCTAAGAATTGGACCTGACGCAAAACCGCCAACACCAACAACAACATTAGGTTTAAATGTACTAATTATTTTGCGAGCCCTAATCATGCTAACAATTAGTTTGTAAAAAAACGAAATATTTTGAAAAGTAAATCTTCTTTGAAATCCCCGAACCGGCAATCCAATAATTTTATAGCCTGCAGCAGGAACTTTTTCCATTTCCATTTTACCTTCGGCACCAACAAAAAGTATTTCTACGTTGTTATCTTTTTGTTTAAGTGCATTAGCAATCGAAATAGCTGGAAAAATGTGTCCACCTGTTCCACCGCCGCTAATTATTACTTTAAGATTCTGCTTTAGTGCGCTCATATTCAGGTTTTTTAATTACATTTTGACTGATACTTAAAATTATTCCAAAGGCTGCACATGTAAAAATTATTGAAGTACCACCCATACTCACCAAAGGCAATGTTTGACCGGTAACAGGAAATAAATTTACAGCAACCGCCATATTAATAAATGCCTGAAAAATCAGACTAATAACAAGCCCCATTGATAAAAATGCAGCAAATGCACTTGTTGATTTTCTTACAATTGTACCAGCCCTAAATAATAACACTAAGTAAAGTGCAATAAGAATAAAAGCTCCTGAAACACCATATTCTTCAACAATAATGGCAAAAATAAAATCAGAATATGGGTGTGGCAAGAAATTACGTTGCATACTGTTACCAGGTCCTTTACCAATAAATCCTCCGTTAGCAATAGCAATTTTAGCTTGTTCTACCTGAAAATTTTCTTCGCTTTTTCCACTAAAATAATTTTCAATTCTTTTTTTCCATGTGCCTACTCTACCCTGTTTTTGCTCGGGCAAATTGATGGCTATGATAACAAATATTGCAACTCCTGCAATCCCAATTCCAATAACATAGAGCAAATATTGAATTTTTACTCTTCCTAAAAACAAGAGAATAAGCGATGTGAAAAAAAGCATAGCGGCAGTAGAAAAATTTGCAGGTAAAATCAGTCCGCAAACAATTATAATCCAAATAATTATTGAGCGAAAGCCAGTTTTAAAATCCTTTATATGACCTTGATTTTTAGCTAGAAAACGGGCAATAAAAATTATTAATGAAAATTTTGCTAAATCAGACGTTTGAAATGAAAACCCGATACCGGGAATAGTTAACCAGCGGGATGCTTCGTTTAAATTTGTTCCACGAATTAAAGTCCATACTAACAGCGGTATAGATATAAAAAGTAAAATTTGAGATATTTTTAAATAAACAATAACAGGAATTTTGTGTGTAATAAATATAATAGCAAGCCCAATCAATAATAAAAATCCATGTCGCAATAAATAATATAATGTATTGCCACCTTGATATTTAAATGCAAGAGTTCCTGTTGAACTATAAACAGCAAGAATAGAGAAAATAGAAAGCATGGCAATTACTCCCCAAATAACTGCATCTCCTTTAAATATTTTTGCTGTAATAGTTTTCATCAAATATAATGTTATAAATCTCTGACAGCTTTTTTAAATTGTTTGCCTCTATCTTCGTAATTTTCGAATATATCGAAACTTGCACATGCTGGCGACAGCAATACAACATCTCCCTCTTTTGCAAGATAATACGAAGATTTTACAGCATCATTCATTGATTTTGTTTCTAATATAGGAACATTAATATCTTTAAATGCTTTTAATATTTTAGAATTATCTAATCCTAAACAAATTATACTTTTAACTTTTAATTTCACCAAATCGGAAAGCTGACTGTAATCGTTTCCCTTGTCGGTTCCTCCGACAATCCAGATAATAGGTTTTTTCATAGTTTCCAAAGCATACCATGTTGAATTAATATTGGTAGCTTTTGAGTCGTTAATAAACTCTATTCCACGCACTTTCAACACTTTTTCTAAACGATGTTCAACTGTCTGAAAATCTCTTAAACAGTTCCGAATATCATCTTTGCGGATTCTTAATAATTCCGAAGATATTGCTGCAACCAGCGAATTGTACTGATTGTGCTTTCCCTGTAAAGCTAATTCTTGTATCGACATAGTAAATGTATTATTGTTTATATTAATAATTAGTTTATTATCTTTAACATAGCCACCATTCTCAACTTCTTTTTTAATAGAAAATGGAATTAATTGTGATTTTAATTTTCGTTTTTTCATTTCGTTCATTATTACCTCATCATCATAACAATATATAAATGCATCACTTGATTTTTGGTTTTGAGTTATGCGAAATTTGCTGTTTACATAATTTTGAAACTTATTTGCATATCTGTCTAAATGGTCTGGGGTTATGTTAAGAATTATTGCTATATCTGCTCTAAACTTATACATCTCGTCCAGTTGAAAACTGCTTAATTCAATTACAAAATATTCGTAGTTATTTTCGGCAACTTCTAAAGCAAAACTTTTTCCGACATTGCCAGCCAATCCAACATTTAAACCTGCAGTTTTTAGTATATGATAAATTAGAAGAGTTGTAGTTGTTTTACCATTACTACCTGTTATGCAAATTGTTTTTGCATTAGTATAACGCGATGCAAATTCAATATCCGAAATTACTGGAATACCTTTTTCTCTTATCTCTTTTATTACTTCGGCACTATCAGGGATACCAGGACTTTTAATTATTTCATCAGCTTCAAGAATTTTTGTTAAAGTATGGTTGCCTTCTTCAAACAGAATATTATGTTTTGCAATTTGTTCGAGATATTTGGTTTTTATTTTGCAATTGTCGCTAATAAACACATCAAATCCTTTTTGCTTCGCCAATATTGCCGAACCAATTCCGCTTTCGCCTGCTCCTAATATTACAATTAAATTACTCAATTATCTTAATTTTAATGTAATTATTGTTATTACAGCTAACATTATTGCAATAATCCAAAACCGTGTTACAATTTTAGGTTCTACGTATCCCTTTTTCTGATAATGATGATGTAAAGGCGACATCAAAAAGATTCTTCTTCCTTCACCATACTTTCTTTTAGTAAATTTAAACCACCCTACCTGGAGCATTACCGATAAATTTTCGACAAAGAAAATTCCGCAAAGAATTGGCAACAAAATCTCTTTTCTGATAAGAATTGCAAAAACAGCAATAATTCCTCCTATTGCTAAGCTCCCTGTATCGCCCATAAAAACTTGAGCCGGATAAGAATTGTACCACATAAAACCAACAGTAGCTCCAATAAATGCACTTGCAAAAACTACCATTTCGCCCGAATATGGGATATACATTATATTAAGGTAGTCGGCAAATATTATGTTACCCGAAACATAAGCTAAAATTCCAAGTGTAGTACCAATAACCGCCGAGACCCCTGTTGCAAGTCCATCTAATCCATCGGTCATGTTTGCACCGTTTGAAACCGCTGTTACAATAAAAATTACTGCGAAAATAAACACAACCCAAACCCATTGTTTACGGGCAGTTTTGTTTAAAAAAGCCAACAAATATTCATAATCAAATTCATTGTTTTTTAAGAAAGGTATTGTTGTTTTTGTAGATTTCAAATCGCCCGACATATAAACTGCACGTCTTTCAAAAGCATTAGTGGATTTTGTTATTTCTGATTTTGGTTCAACATTATTTGTGCTTATTTTTTCACGAATAACAATGTTGTTACTAAAGTAAATTGTAAGTCCTACAAGTAACCCAAGACTTACCTGACCTAATATTTTAGATTTACCTTTTAATCCCTGTTTATCGTGTTTAAAAACTTTAATATAATCGTCAATAAAGCCCATAAAACCAAGCCATATTGTTGTAACAAGCAAAATAATAATGTAAATGTTATGAAGTTTCGCAAATAATAGTGTTGGAATTATTATTGAAGCAAGAATAATTATTCCACCCATTGTCGGTGTTCCTTGCTTATTAAGTTGACCTTCGAGCCCTAAATCGCGTACAGTTTCTCCAATTTGTTTTTTCTGTAGGAATCGGATAATTATTTTGCCAATTATTAACGAAATTATTAATGATGTTATAACAGCCATTGCCGACCTAAACGAAATGTATTGAAATACACCGGCGCCCGGAAAATCTAATTTATCAAGATATGTGAATAAATAATATAACATATTACATTAAATCGTTAAATATTTCTTTAATTATTTCTCTGTCATCAAAATGCGATTTTACGCCATTTACTTCCTGATAAGTTTCGTGCCCTTTACCTGCTACAAGAATCATATCGTCTTTAGTTGCTAATTCGCAAGCTGTACGTATTGCTTCACGCCGATTTATAATTGTTAACACTTTCTTCGATAATTCTTTGTCTAATCCCTGCTTCATATCGCAAATTATATCTTCAGGTTTTTCATTACGCGGATTGTCGGATGTTAAAATCACTTTATCGCTTAACTCTGCACTAACTTTTGCCATCACAGGGCGTTTTGTTTTATCTCTGTTACCACCTGCACCGACAACTGTTATAATTTTTCCATTTGTTTTAACTAATTGCTTCATTGTTTGTAAAACATTTAACAGAGCATCGGGAGTATGAGCATAATCAACAATTGCTGTATATTGTTTTGGAGATGTGAAATATTCAAACCGCCCATCTACTGAAGTTAAATCGCTCAATTCGAGCATTACTTTTTCTTTATCAGCATTGAGTAAAATAGCTGTTGAGTATATTGCTAAAATATTACTTGCATTAAATTTACCTATTAAACGAGTCCACATTTCCACGCTGTTAATTTTTAACAACATACCATTAATATGGCTTTCAATAATTGTTGCATTATAATCGGATAAAGAATGAAGCGAGTAAGTAAATGTTTTAGCTTTAGTATTTTGGAGCATAATTTTACCGTTTTTATCATCTGCATTTGTTATTGCAAATGATGTAGCAGGTAAATCGTCGAAAAATTTCTTTTTAGCTGTTAGATATTCTTCAAAAGTATTGTGATAATCAAGATGGTCGTGTGTTAAATTAGTAAAAATGCCCCCTGCGAAAGTTATTCCGTTAATTCTGTTTTGTACAATAGAGTGCGAACTGATTTCCATAAAACAATATTTACAACCTGCTTCAACCATTTTGTTGAGCAATTTGTTAATACTAATAGCATCGGGAGTTGTATGGGTGCTTTCAAACGATTTGGAATCGGCATAATTTACAACTGTTGAAATTAATCCAGTGCGGTACCCTAACCTTCTAAACAATTTATAAAGTAAAGTAGCAATTGTAGTTTTACCATTTGTTCCGGTAATACCTATAACTTTTAATTTTGAAGAAGGGTGTTCGTAATACGAATCAGCAATTGGTCCAAGCAAAACAGAAGTATTTTCAACCTGTACATAAGTTACATCAGCTACGATTTTCGATGGAATTTTTTCGCATATTATTGTTTTTGCGCCAGCTTTTATTACGTCGCCTATAAAATTGTGCCCGTCAGTTTGAATTCCACGAATTGCAACAAATATTGAGTTATTTGTTATTTTCCTTGAATCAATGTAAATTTTATAAACAGGAACATCCGGGTTACCAATAACTTTAGTAACTTTTATTTCAGATAATATTTCGGATAATTTTCTCAACTTAATAAAATATAAATTGTTTGACCATTAACAGCCCTGTTTCCAGCAGGAATTGACTGTGATTTAATTACACCTTTACCAATTGGTTTAACCTGTAAACCGCAATTTCCTAACAAAAACAAAGCATCACGTAAACCCATTCCAATAACATCAGGAACTATACTTGCTTTTAAATTTGCATTCCGAATATTAACAGAGTTGTATGTTTGCGAAACCGAAACCCAATCAGATGAAGTTGACTTTTCGTTGACAGGTATTCCTATTGATTTATAAATATTTACAATATCTTGTTTTTTACCACTTTTTGCAACAGGAATATTTTGTGATATTACAGGAGAAATATTTAATGGTTTATGAATATCAGTGCTTGTTGCATATACTTTATCGGCAATTTCTTTGAATATTGGACCGGCAACAACATTTCCGTAATAAACCGAATTTGATGGCGAACTAACTACGACAATGCAACTATATTTAGGATTATCGGCAGGAAAATATCCGACAAACGAAGCCTGGTAAGTTTTTTTAGCATTTTCATCGGCATAACCATGACGAGCATTAGCAATTTGTGCTGTACCTGTTTTTCCTGCAATTTTATAATTTGCTCCTTTTAAATTTGTAGCTGTACCACTTTCTACAACACTTTCGAGCATAAATTTTAGTTTTTTTATAGTTTCGTCAGAACATATAGATGGAATAATAACTTCGGGTTTATATTCTTTAATTATTTCGTCATGAAAACGAAGTTCTTTAACCAATTTTGGCTTAACCATTCTTCCGTTGTTTGCTACTGCATTGTAAATTGTTAAAATCTGAAGTGGTGTAAGTTTTACTTCGTATCCGATTGACATCCAAGGCAATGTTACGCCCGACCATGAAGAATCTGAAGGGTCTTTTACAATTGGTATTCCTTCACCTTTAATATCTAATCCGAGTTTTTCGTTAAGTTTAAGTTTGTAAATTCTATCAACAAAGCGATGCGGGTCTTTAGAAAAATATTGTGTAATAATTTTTGATACTCCAACATTTGACGAATGTGCAAAAACTTGTTTTACTGTTAATTTTCCTAAACCACCTTTATGCGAATCTTTCATTTTAAGACCATAATATAAAACAACACCATTGCCGGTGTTTATTGTATCGTTTAAATCAACAACTCCCTCATCAAGAGCTATTAACATTGAAACAAGTTTAAAAGTTGAGCCTGGTTCTATACTCTCACCTATTGCATAATTATAATCTTCGACATATCCCGTTTCATCTTCTTTTCTTTGAAGATTTACAATTGCTTTAATTTTTCCTGTTTCAACCTCCATTAACACAACGCAACCGTGATGAGCATTGCTTATCTGAAGTTGTTTTAAAAGTGCATTTTGTGCAACATCCTGTAAATTAATATCTAAAGTTGTGCAAACATCATATCCATCTTGTGGCTCAACTTCGTTACCATTGTTTATTGGCATCCAAACATTTCCCGAAAGTTTTTGCATAAACTCCAAACCTTGTTTCCCCCGCAAATACTGGTCAAAAGCACCTTCTATTCCAACAACTACCCTTTCTTTTGTAGTATATCCAATAGTACGTGAAGCAAGCATCCCAAAAGGTTTTGCACGTTTATTAAATTGAATAACTATAAATCCACCTTTGTTTTGCCCCATTTTAAAAAGGGGAAACTTTTTCATTTTTTTTAATTGTGAATAAGAAACATTTCGTTTAATTAACTGATAACGTGCACCTAAACGATATGCCTGAACTAATGCTGACCTATACTCGGACATTGTGTTATCAAGAAATAAATTAGATAAGCAAATTGCAAGCGCATCAACATTTTTATAAAATATATCTTTTTCTAGACCTTCGGCTTTTGAGTCAAATCTGATTTCGTAAATTGGAACCGAACTTGCCAGCACTCTTCCATCTTCCGAATAAATTTCACCACGCAAAGGTTCTATTACTACATTTTTTTTAGTCATTTCGATTGCCTTCGATTTCCATTTACTGCCCTCAACTATTTGTATATATAAAATACGCCCTACTACAATTAAAGCAAAACCACCCATTAAAATATAAATGAGTGCCATTCGCCATAATATGTCTTTTCTTAACCCGGGCATTTATTCTTTTTCTTTAATAATAATTTTCTTTGGTGGTTCTATTAATTCAGAAAGTCCTATTTCATATTGATTTACAAGTTTAATTACTTCGCTTTGCTGGCTTAACCGCATTAGTTCAGATGTTACAGAAATTTGCTCTGCTTTCAACTCTTTTAATTCGTTTGTAATTGATTGTGTGTTCCTGACTACTTTTTCGGCATCGTAACGATTAGCTATTAATATAATAGCAATAAATGTTAAGTATATAACAAAAGGAAATTGTTTAAGTATTACTTCGCGCGAAAGTAAAGTTCCATTTATAAAAGATTTAAAAAAGTTAGAAAATGATTTTTCATGCTCCTTTACAATAACTTGTTCAGAGCCATTTTTAACATCTTCTACTTTATTTTCATCGTTATTTTCGTTTTCCTTATTCATTTCTTTTTGCTATTCTTAATTTAGCACTTCTTGCTCTTGAATTTTTATTTATTTCTTCATCGTTGGGTGTTATAACTTTATTATTTATAATGCTGAAAGGCAATCCAATAATGTTTCCATACAAATCGCTTTCAATTTTTCCTTCAAAGTTTCCGGAACGAAAATAATTCTTAACCAACCTGTCTTCAAGCGAATGATATGTTATAACAACTAATCTACCATCAGCCCTTAGCATTTCAGGTGTTTGTAAAAGCATTTCGGTAAGTGCATTTAACTCATCATTAACTACAATTCTTAATGCCTGAAAAACTTTTGCTAAAAACTTATTTTCTTTACCTTTTGGAGTTAACGGCAAAAGAGCATCGCATAAATCAAAAGTTGTTTCAATAGGTTTGCTATTGCGGACTTTTTCTATTAGTGCTGCAACATTTCGGGAGTTGTGAATTTCGCCAAAAGTGAAAAAAATGTTTGAGAGTTTTTCGGTTGAAAGTGTGTTAACAAGATGTGCAGCAGTAATTTTAGATGAGCTATTCATCCTCATATCCAACGAACCGCTGTTTCTAAAAGAAAATCCTCTGTTCTTTTCGTCGAAGTGATGCGATGAAACTCCTAAGTCAGCAATTATGCCATTAACTTTTTTAAACCCCAAATACAACAAAAAATTTTTAAAGAACCTGAAATTTCCATTTACAAAAACAAATCGTTTATCATTAATTACATTTTGTTTTGCTTCTATGTCATGGTCAAAGGCAATTAATTTTCCTCCTTTTATTCTTTTTAAAATTTCTTTAGAATGTCCTCCGCTGCCAAAAGTCAAATCAACGTAAACACCTTCCGGAACAATATTTAAACCATCTACACTTTCTTTTAAAAGAACGGGGTTATGATAATCAGTCATTATTCATTTCGTTAGGTGTTCCACCAAGAATTTTTTCAGCTAACGAAGCAAAATCATCTTCTTTCATCCCTGCCGATTCATAAGTGTTTTTATCGAGAACTAAAATCCTTCCATCCTGACCTGCAAGAATAACATCACCCGATAATATTCCAGCCCACTCTAATAACCTTCGCGGAATTAGCATTCTGTTATTTCCATCAAGAGTAATTTCGGCTGTTCCTTTGTAAAACTCACGCAAAAACTTGTTATGCTCGCGGTTGTAAGGATTTATTTTACTTCTTAATATTTTAATCTGACGTTCCCACTCATCGAAAGGAAAAAGTACAAGACATTTTTCGAATATGTCTTTTTTTACCACAAACCTGTCCTGAACAGCACCTGCCATCTGCTTTTTTAAAGCCGACGGAAGCATTATCCGACCTTTAGAATCGGCTTTGCAAGGATAATCGCCTATAAACGTGGTCATAGTGATATAAAATTTTATGGTTCAAAAATAATAATAAATTCCCACTTTGTTCCAAAATTTACCACAATTTACCACTTTGTTGATAACTTTTTTTACACACAGTGATTATTTGCTGATATACAGTACGTTATAAAAATAAAAAAATTAGCAGAATTATAATTTGTTAAAAAGATATTTGAAAATAATCATTTTGGGTAAAATGACGAAAGAAGAAATTTTAAGTGAATATTCATATTTGGAAAAAGAAGATATTGAGCTATTTCTTATATATGCTTCACAAATAGTAAATACAAAATCTTAAAATAACATTTGCAAATATTAATTAATTGCTTTAAATTACACAAAATTTAAATACAAAGGTTATGAAAAAAATATTTTTAAATGCTTTTCAGACAGGAGTTTAGATACACGCAATATTATTAATACTCTTATGAATTTAAAATAAATTTCTTTAAATTTTCAGCAACTTATAAAGTTAACTTTCGTATATATTTAAGATTTTTAAAGCAATTTTTATGAAAAAAATAATATTATTTTTAATTATTTGCAACTTCTTTATTGTTATAATAAAGGCACAAACCAATGTATATCATCCGTTTCCTGATAGTAATGCGTTGTGGAGGGAATATTCAGGGGGTTATCAATGTAGCTGTTGTTCAGATTATCAATATTTCATTACTGGTGATACAATTATTAATAGTTTCACATATCATAAAATCAAAAAATCAGGAGTTAAGTATTCTGAAGATATGTCAGGATTTTGTACAAATATTATAATAATTATATTGGTGCATTCAGAGAAGATACAATAAATAAAAAAGTGTTTTTTATACCTGAAAATAACTCTTACGACACCTTGCTATATGATTTTAATTTATCTATTGGAGACACATTACTATCAAGTATAATTAATGATTCCATTAATTATATGAATCATGTATCATTAATTGACTCAATAATAGTTGGAAATAAATATTATAAAAGATATGGTTTATCATCTGGTAGTAATTTAAATTATGTATATTTAATTCAAGGTATAGGTAGTACATTTGGATTATTCGGTTATCTATATCCTCCTTTTGAATCTGGAACAACTTTATTATGCTTTAAACAAAACGGACAAACACTTTATCCAGACACTACAACGAATTGTCAGCTTATTACTTCTCTAAATTCCAATGAAGAAATTTCAAATCAAGTAAAAGTTTTTCCAAATCCTACCACAAATGATTTTACAGTTCGGTTTTCAGAAAAAGTTACTGGTAAAATCAATATTTATGATATTAAAGGCAATCTTGTTAAACAGCAAAAAGTCAATTTAACTGATGAAATAAATTTATTTTTAGGAAGTATTTCTCAAGGTACCTATATCATTTCATTCATTAATAAAATGAATAAAATAGTTGCAAGTAAACAATTAATTATTAAGTAATCTTAATTTAAAACAACCCAATTATGAAACTCTTAATTCTTTTATTCGCTATTTTAAACTTGCTTACAATTAATTCTTTTTGCCAGACTTGGACAATGTACAACTACACTAATTCTGGTTTACCAAACGCCCATATCAGTGATATAGCAATTGATACTGCCGGTAATAAATGGTTTGCAACTTATCAAGGAATTGTAAAATTTGATGGAACAAATTGGACAACATATAACCAGGCTAATTCAGGTTTGCCACATGATGTATGTTATGCAATAGAAGTTGATAAAAATAATAATTTATGGATTGGAACTGCCGGAGGTAATTTAGCAAAATTTGATGGAGTAAACTGGACATATTATTCACCATATTCTTACGTAACAGATATAAAAATTAGCGAAAATAATGATATTTGGTTTTGTGGATGGGAAAGCGGGGTTGCAAAATATGATGGTACTATTTTTACATGGTATAATACAAGTAATTCCCCCTTATTAAGTAATATCGTTTTTGTTCAAATTGAAAATGACAGTACTGTTTGGTTTAGTCCGTACCAGCATGGCATTCAAAAACTTGAAAGTGGAAACTGGACATCTTTTAACTCTACAAATTCAGGATTACCCACTGATACGGGAGTTGGTGTTATTTATATTGATAAATTAAGCAAAGAAAAGTATATTGGCTCTAATTCTAATGGGCTTATAATTTATGATGATATCAATTGGAATATTTACAATACTTCCAATTCGTTAATCCCATCAAATAAAATTTGGGATGCAATTATTACCTCTGATAGTAGCTTATGGTTAGGTGGCGATAAATTAATAAGATATAAAAACAATTTATGGACATATTATGATACATCAAACTCGCCTATTAATAGTGGTGCATATAATTTAATAGAGGATAATAATTTTGATATTTGGATGGCTACTAGTGGTGTTACTATTTATAAACTTCATTTATCCACCGGGTTAAAAGATAACATTTCACCAATAATTCAGGTATTTTCTTATCCCAACCCTTTTAGTGTTGAAACATCCATTGTATGTGATCAAAGTAAAATTGTTGAAGTTTCAATTTTCGATTTAACTGGAAAAAAAACAAGAACAATTAAAGGTAATAACTCATATCAATTAAAAATTACCCGCGATGGATTAAAATCGGGATTCTATTTGGCAAAAGTTCAGATAAAAAACAATTTGCAATATGATGTTAAATTAATTATAAACTAAAACAAACCAGTTATGAAAAATTATTTATTGTTTTCGTTAATGCTATTAAGCATTGCCTGTATTAGCCAGGATTTCTCTTTTATTGATACTGCGATTTGTCCACCTTATGAGGCAAAATCAATAAACTGTAGTAATACATCACCGGCATTTGTTAACAGGTATAATGATGAAACAATGAATCAAAACCTTGTAATCAAACCAGGTAAAACACTTATAATAAAGAGTACTGTAAAATTTCAAAAAGACTGTAAAATAGTAGTAGAGCCCGGTGCCAAACTAATATTAGACGGTTGCCGTTTAACCAACTCCGATTGTGGTAACAATATGTGGAAAGGCATCGAAGTACAAGGCAACAAAAACCTAAGACAATATCCCGAAACCAACCAGGGAGTTGTTGAAATAATAAACGGCGGCACAATTGAAAATGCTGTTGCAGCAATTCGTACCTTAAACTCAGGAGATGCTCACCCGCTTGATTTCACAGGAGGAATTATTAAAGCAAACAGAGCAATTTTTAAAAATAATTATTCGGGTATATATTTTGCAACCTATCATAATCACTTATCAAATGGTTCGTTAACAGGCAACATAAGTTATATTCAAAACTGCACATTCGAAATAAACTTATATTAGATTGACCCTTCACAAAACCCAACATATTCTTATACTGTGA
Source organism: Bacteroidetes bacterium GWA2_32_17 (assembly GCA_001769035.1). Taxonomy (GTDB): domain Bacteria; phylum Bacteroidota; class Bacteroidia; order Bacteroidales; family GWA2-32-17; genus GWA2-32-17. Next base: position 17,035 of record MENF01000055.1, on the reverse strand, counting down.
AAATAAATTAAATATTTTGCAACCAATACTTTTTCTTCTCGTATAAAATTAAACATTTATGTTTAAAAACAATTAAATTATAAAAAAAATATTTTCAAATATTAATTATTCGTTTTAAATTGCATAAAAAATAAACCATAAGCTTATGAAAAAACTAATTATTTCATTAGCCCTTGCAACATTATTGCTGGGGCTTGCCATACCACAAAAAACAAAAGCACAAACAAACGTGTTTGCTCCCATTGGAGCTAAGTGGTATTATGGTGTTGATGAAAATCCAATGTCTCCCCCCCCACATAATATTGGCTATTTAAAAATTGAATCTATTAAAGATACTACCATCTTGGGAATACCTTCTAAAGTATTACAAAAAACATATTTTTCTTCTGATAGAGATACTATTGACAGAGGCATTGAAATAATGTATTCCGACAGCAGTAAAGTTTACCATTATCTGTATGACCAATTTTATGTGTTGTACGATTTTTCGCTTCTGCCAGGAGATACTTTCAAAATAAAAGAGCCATATTTTACAGATACAAGTCCTGATACAACTATTACATTGGTTGTAGATTCAAATTCAATTAAAATAGTGGATACTTTTGTTTTGAAAGTCCAGTATAATCATGTTATATTCGGTCCATATTCAGGTGTTCCATGGTTTACTAGCGGAGAAGTAATAGAAAGAATCGGAGATATTTTTTATATGTTTCCAAATAATGGACTTGCCTGTGATGCCGCTAATTGTCCTTATTTACATTGTTATTCAGACAGCAATATATTTTATAATAAATATCCCCAAATGTCCTGTGATACGATTATTATAAATTTCATAGACGAATCAAGTCTAAATAATAACTTCATCATCTATCCGAATCCTGTGCAAGAGAATATATATATCCAAAATAATTATACATTGAAAATGAGCTATGAAATTTCAATTTTTAATTTATTAGGAGAACAAATTTTTTTTGAACCGAATGTTGTTAATTCTACTCAATTAATAGAACTTGCAGGATTGAAAAATGGTATTTATTTTATAAGAATAAGAAGTAAAGAATATTCTAGTATAAAAAAATTTATTAAAATATATTTAAACCATTAAAAAAATTTAAATTATGAAAAACTTACCTTTTAATCTAAAAATATTGGTGCATATAATCTTAGTTTTTATTTGCACTCCTGTTTTTTCTCAGTGTTTTATGGATACCACCACAACAGAGGAAGAAAAAACTTATGTTTCCTGTGATATGTCTATAAATTATGCTCCTCACGATGATGGTATGACACCAATAAAATATGTAAGTATTACACTGCATGTTTTTAATAAAACCGATGGTACAGGCAATTTTCCCGATATTCAGGATAGCAGAGACTGGATTAATAATTATATTATTACAGCGGGATTAAATAATACGATGGCAAATTTAACGCAGATGAATATACCAACTACTTCTCCATACATTCATGATTCCAGAATTCGCTTTGTGGTGGATAACATATTTTTTTGGAATGATGATTATGGATGGGATATGCAGAATAGTAAAATAAATTCGACTACAGGAAATACACTTTACCAAACGTATGTTATTAATAATCCTTTAGTGTCAAATAAATACCATTCTGTGCATGTTTTTTGCGGTGAAAATAATGCAGGTAAAGGTGTAGCAAGTGGAATTGGAAATAAAAAATGGACTATTGTTACAGGTATTTATTACGATTACACGCAAGGTGGAAATTTTTGGGGCCCTGCTAATACAATTCGGCATGAATTAGGACACAACCTTGGTTTATGGCATACTTGGAGCCAATATGACTATTGTGATGACACACCGTATAATCAAGGTTGCTGGAATTTAAATGAGCCATCAACTAATCCTCTTTGCTCACTTATTACTAATGTAACAAATAATGTAATGGATTACGATGCATGCATTTGTGCATTGACAGAATGCCAGTTAGGGCGAATGCATTATTATTTAATGGGTAAAGCAGGTCCATCGTATAATATAAATGATTGCTTAATACAAGATTATTGCTCTTACTCACCATCAGAAACTATAATTATTGCTTTAGGACAAAATATTCAATGGGAATATGAAAAATATTTAAAGGGCGATTTGATAATTGAAGATGGAGCAACTTTGACAGTAAAATGTAAATTATCATTACCAGAACATGCAAAAATAATAATTGAGTCAAACGGGAAACTTATTATTGATGAAGGAATAATTACGAATGTATGTAATAACCTTTGGCAGGGAATTTCTGTTGAGCAAGGCGGTTCAATTGAAGTAAAAAACTCATCAAAAATCGAGAATGCCATAAACGGAATATCAACAGTAGAAAATGTTTTGATTAAAGTTTCAGACAGTGAATTTAAAAATAATATTACAGCTTTTTATATTGATGGTGATCCTGTTCAAAATAGCTTTATAAATAAATGCAATTTTATTACTACCGATTATTTAAATAATATTGGTAGGGTTCCTGAAACTTTTATTTATTTATATAATGTTCGCAAATTGAATTTATTAGGAAACCTGTTTAAAAATATGAATCCTGCTTCATATTATATTGATGAAAGAGGAACCGGAATTAATCCGCGGTTTTCAGGAGTTAATGTAAATCCCTATTGCGTAATTCCGACATTTCCCGGACAATCATGTGCAAACGCTACTCCATGTATTTTCGAAAATCTTTCTTGTGGTGTTTATTTTGAAGGATATAATGGTTTCGACAAAGTAAATATAAACAGGTGTCAGTTTAATAATTGTACTCGTGGTGTTTATTGTTGGTATAGTCATAATACAACTTTATCTTTTAATACGTTTAATATCGGAGAGCCGATTACGGATGTAGATCCTTATAATACATTTGATTATAATGACGAACTCGCTTATGGTGCTTTCTTTGAACAATCTACAGGTTATAAAATTGAAGAAAATAACTTTACAACCCAACTCCCGAATCAGGGTATAGTTGGTCTTGTAATTTCTGCATCTGGAAGTACTAACTCTAATCAGGTTTATCGAAATGTTTTTAATAATTTGCCTTATGCATTTATAGCTCAAGGGATTAATAGTCATTACGGTTCCACAGCGTTGAAAATAAAGTGTAATAGGGCGGATAATAATCAATATGATTTTGTTGCTATGAATATTAATGCTGTTGATTTTAGTCAAGGTGACTATTATAACCCTGCCGGTAATACTTTTAGTACTGTAACATGTACAGGCGATGGAAATAATTTTTTCGATGGAAGTGTACATTATTCTTATCATTTAGATAACCCTGCGATGTACCCAAATTGTGTTACATCTGATGTTATAAGAACAGCTTCTTCTGTACACTTTACTACTTTTAACGAGGTTTGCCCGTCAAACTATGGTTTAGTGCCTGTGCCTATACCTATCTCAGATGTAACACTTAAATTTGCACAGAGTAATAATACTTTAGATTCGTCGCTAAATGCATACAATAACCTGATAGATGGCAACAAAACAGATTGGTATTTAAAAAAGATAAATCAAAATCATAATCCAACCAATTTAAAAAACAAACTACTTGAAGTATCACCATGGCTTTCCGATACAGTACTTGTTTCGCTGATAAAAGAAGAAAATTATTTTAGTCCCGAAAATTTAACAGATGTTTTGGTAAGTAACCCCCAATCAGCTACCAGTCCGGTAATTCAATCAAGTTTGGATAATATGCCAACACCTTTGCCTTTAGCATTAAGATACCGGATAGATGCTTTAGATTCTGTGTTATCTTCCAAAACCGCTATGGATGCTCAAATTTCATCATTAATTAATGATAAAGAATATTATGCAAACGAAATAATTAATTATTATCTTGACGATACCCTTCCCGCTTCTCAGACTTCATTAATAAATTTCTTATCAACAATGAATACATTAGCTTATGACTACAAGCTTATTTCGTATTTTTATACTTTAGGTCAAATTACAGATGCAAGAAATTTGTTATTACAATTGCCTAATAAATATACCCTTGATAACACTCAACTAAATTCATATAATAAATTTAAAGACATATATGGTATATTACTTGATTTAAAAGAAAGCAATTTGACATTTTATGATTTAACAGCCGAACAATTACAAATTGTACAATCCTTTTCCAACGATTCAACAAGTAATCCCGGTTCTATTGCAAAAAAAATAATGTGTCAGATAGATTCCGTTAAATATAAAGAATGGATAAAACTACCTTACCATATTGTTGAACAACCGAAACCGATTTTCGGGTTTCTATATGATTCTGACAATTGCGGTGGTAATCTCTTTACAAATGACACTTTGATATTAATTTCTAATACAAATGATACTATACCTTTAACGCCTGCAATAACAGACAATTATGGAATGTTTATCTTTAATGAAAATGAAATTACAGATTTAGATCATGAACAATATGTAAAATTTGCAACAAAATCAGGTTTTGAACTATTATCTTCCGATTTTATTAAAATAAAAGACATGATTTCTCAAAGTCCTTTTTCTCTTAAACTTACTGGTTCAAATCTTGAATGGAACGATTTTTACAGCAGTGTTGACTCATTATTTAATGTTGGAAATGCAATTGATTTGGATGGTAATATTTATGTAGCTGGTTATACAAGCATTGCAAATAATACAGATTTTTTAACTATTAAGTACAGTCCAACGGGTCAGCGTTTGTGGATTAAAACATACAACGGTACAGGTAATGGATATGACATAGCAATTGATATAGCTATTGATAATGAAAATAACTGTTATGTATTGGGTAATAGTGAAGGAAATGGGACAGGACAGGATATAGTTCTGATTAAATATGACTCAGAAGGGAATCAGTTATGGTTAAATCGTTATAATGATTCTCAGAATTATAATAATATGCCTGTAGCATTAGTCCTTGACCCTTCAGGTAATATTTATATTGCAGGATACACTAAACCACCTGCATTAGCGAGCAATATTTTATTAATAAAATACACAAAAACAGGTTTAATGTCGTGGGTTAAGACATATAATGTAAATCCTATAAATATTGCAGCCGATATAAAAGTTGATTATTCAGGAAATATACTTGTTGCTGGTTCAACAGGTACAAGTACAAACATGAACTTTATTACAATAAAATATAACAAAAATGGTTCTGTACTTTGGACAAAACTATATGAAAGTGGATATGACGAAAACATGAAAGCCATTTCAATTGACAATAGTAATAATGTATATGTTACAGGTTCAGGAAGCAATGTAACAACAATTAAATATAACTCTTCCGGTATTCAGCAATGGTTAGCTAATAGTGGAGGCACAGTTTATGATATTGTTACAGATATTGCAGGAAATACCTATATTACAGGTACATTTAACACAAATGGATTTACAATAAAATATAATTCTTCAGGAACGATGATTTGGAATCAAACTTATTCCAGTATATACTCAAATGGAATGGATGTATTACAAGCAATATCACTTGATAATAACAACGATGTATATGTAACAGGTAGGAGCGCTTCAGCTCCATATATAACAAAGTCATTTGAGATGGTAACAATAAAATATGATTCAGACGGAAATGAAAAATGGATTGAAACTTTAAATGGTAATTCTCAATTACAGGCAGCAGGAAATGATATAGTAGTTAGTGAGAATCTTAATGTTTATGTAACAGGCAGAATATATGATGATAATATTCAAAAAATGTCAACTGTTAAATATTCCCAATGCCCTGCAACTGCAATGCTAAAATCAGCCGAAGCTTCCGAAATAATTGAAAACGAAACCGAAAACCAGCAACCAGAAACCGAAAACCAGCCCTGGCTCTATGCCAAACCAAACCCTATAAACCAATCATCGGTAATAGCTGTAAACACAGCAGATGAAAACGAAAGTATTATTGAAATTACAGATATATTTGGCAGACTTGTAAAAACGCTGAAAGTACAGGGTGGTTACAGCGAAGTTCAAATTCCAAGAAGTGAATTATCAAAAGGAATATATAACATATCGCTAATGCAAAACGGAAAAAAAGTTGCTGTTTCGGGAATGACGGTTATTGAATAAACAAAAAAATAAATTGTTTTAAAAAGGCTATCTTTTGGTAGCCTTTTTTATTTTGTTATCAGATTTTTATTACAATTTTAAATATTAACGAAAATCAATATCTTTGAAAACACAATTAAAAATAATTTTATCTAAAGAATGCAAACAGATATTACTGATAATAAGGCGATTAAAATTGATATTGAGCAAATTATTAAAAGTAAAAATCCTCGGCTTGCAAAAGCTTTGCCTGGTTTTTTAATCAGATATATAAAAAAAATTCTGCATCAGAACGAAATAAATAAGTTTTTAGAAGGAAATAAAAATTTATATGGAATTGATTTTACAAGGGCTGTTATAAAATTGTTTAATGTTAAGCAAAATGTTATTGGTATTGATAACATTACAAAAGATAAAAAATATTTATTTGTATCGAATCATCCTCAAGGAGGAATAGATAGTATGTGCCTGATTGATAATGTTTTCAAAAACTTTGGCGAAACACGTTTTATGGTAAACGATGTGCTTTTAAATTTACATCATTTTGAACCAATTTTTGTACCTATTAATTTATATGGCGGACAAAGTAAAAATGCTGTTAAAAAGTTCGATGAAGTTTTTCAGAGCGAAAATCAGATTTTATTTTACCCTGCAGGATTAGTTTCCAGAAAAATTAATGGTAAAATTCAGGACACCGAGTGGAAAAAAAGTTTTATTAATTTAGCAATTAAGTATAAACGCGATATAGTTCCTGTTTATATTGATGCAAAAAATTCAAACTTTTTTTATCGTTTGGCAAATTTTCGTAAATTTATCGGCATAAAATCAAATATCGAAATGTTTTATTTACCTAACGAAATGTATAAACAAAATGGAAATATGTTTACATTAGTTTTTGGAAAACCTATTTCATATCAAACTTTTGATAAAACATATAGTTCAACTTACTGGGCAAATTATGTAAGAAAAACAGTATATTCATTAAAAGTTCAAATATTATGAATCAACCATTAATGAAGCATATTATTCCACCTGTTCCTGTTAAACTTTTAAAAAAGGAACTTCGCCACGATAAATTTATTCGCTTTTCTAATTACGGCAACAATCAAATATTTTCTATAAATTCTAACAATTCTCCAAATGTAATGAAAGAAATTGGGCGGTTGCGTGAATTGTCGTTTAGAAATGCAGGAGGCGGTACAGGCGAAGATATTGATGTTGACGAATGTGATTTTGGCGAAAAACCATATCAGCAACTAATTGTTTGGGACCCAAAGCGTAAAGAAATACTTGGCGGATACAGATATATTTTAGGAAGCGAATCCCCAACCGACAAAAACGGTGTTATTCAACTTTCAACATCTTCACTATTTAATTTTTCTGAAAAATTTTTAAACGAATATATGCCTTTCACTATCGAGTTAGGCAGGTCGTTTGTTCAGCCAAATTATCAATCTACAAGTACCGACAGAAAGGGACTTTTTGCATTAGATAATTTATGGGACGGATTAGGTGCATTAACAATTATGCATCCGAATATTAAATATTTTTTTGGTAAAGTAACAATGTATCCCGATTTTAATAGTACAGCCCGCGATATGATACTTTATTTTTTAAAGAAATATTTTAAAGACACCGAAAACCTTGTTATACCTATAATTCCTGTTAAAGCAGAAACATCTGACAGCGAAATGGAAAAAATTTTCAGAAGCGATAATTATCATGGAAACTATAAAATACTCTCTCAAAATGTTAGAAATTTAGGCGAAAATATACCTCCGTTAATTAATTCGTACATGAGCTTATCGCCAACAATGAAAACTTTTGGAACAGCAATTAACAATCACTTTGGAAGTGTTGAAGAAACAGGAATACTTGTAACAATAAAAGATATTTACAATACAAAAAAAGACCGTCATATTTTAACTTTTAAGCTTGCAAACAGGGTATTCAGAATTTAATTTTTTAAAATCACTTTCAAATTATAACTTTGGAAAATTTTAAGAATATACAACAAATCATAAATCTAAAATCCTTAATCCTTAATCCTTAATCCTAAATTATTAATTATGGCATTATCTAAAAAACTTTTTGAAGGAAAAACACTTGGAATATTAACTGGAGGTGGCGATACCCCTGCATTAAATGCAAGTATAGAAGCAATAAAAAGCCGTGCTTCAGTATTGGGCTATAATGTTTACGGAATCAGAAAAGGATGGAAAGGTTTATTAGGCGATGGCGATGTTGTTGATTTAAGTTTTCAGCCTTATGATGGAGTTTATGGTGGAACTGCATTAAGAAGTAGCAGAACTAATCCTTTTGGAGTTAAAGACAATAGTCGCGTTGAGCAAATAATGAAAAATTTGAAACGCTACAAAATTGATGTGCTTGTTACAATTGGCGGCGACGACACAAACGGTGCAGCAAAAAAACTTTACGAACTCGAAGGCGTTCCGGTAATAGGTTTTCCAAAAACAATTGACAATGACCTTAAAACTAAAACGATACACAACTATAACGGGAAATTAATTGAAGCAGTTGTTTGTCCTGGATTCCCTTCGGCAGCTAAAGGAGTTGCAGAATTTACAACAAGGTTAGCTACAACAGCCGAATCGCACTCACGAATAATTGTTTTAGAAGTTATGGGACGCGACGCTGGCTGGCTTACGGGTTCGGCAATGATGGGTGGTGCAGAAATTTCACTAATACCTGAAATTCCGATAACAAAAGAAAAGAAAGTGGAATTTTTCGAAAAAGTTAAAGAAGTTTATCAAAAAACTAAAAAACATTTTTTGCTAATAGCCGTTTCCGAAGGTGTGCGTTGGTATCAGGAAAAAACCGATAAAGTTGATGTAGTTTACGCCTCAAGCGAAGTTGACGAATACGGACATCCAAGATTTGGCGGCATTAGTGGAGTAATTGCCAGCGAAGTTGAAAAAAATACTGGTATTCAAGCTCGTGCTCAAAACATTGGCTATTATGCCCGTTCAGGCGATTGTCGTAATTACGATAAAAGATTTGTTGGTGTGCTTGCCGATAAAGTGGTTGACTTATTGCTTCGCGAAGATTATGGAATGATGCCTGTTATGTCTAAACTATCTACATATCAGGAAATTGAAGAATACCACACAAGCACAATTGATATGGGAAATATTGGCAATCAACCTTTACCTTTTAATTATTACGACAAAAAAGAATTCCATTTTAACGAAATTTATATGGATTTTCTTTCATACTTTATCGAAAAACCAAAAGCAATAAGGTTCGATTATAATTTCCCAAAAGTTAAACCTTTGTTTTAATTTATAATCCAACATCGAATTAATGTGTTTTATTGCAGACACTTATTATCAAAGAACAAATGAATATTTGAATTTTAAACAATAATTACGAACTACGAAGAAGCCATATCATATATTTATTCCCGAGTTCCAATGTTTCACAGGGTTGGTAAATCGGCTTACAAAGCTAATTTGAATAATACTATAACACTCGACAATTATTTTAAAAATCCTCACAAAAAATTTAAAACCATTCATGTTGCAGGGACTAATGGGAAAGGTTCAGTTTCGCATTTAATTGCATCAATTTTACAAGATGCCGGGTACAAAACAGGGTTATTTACATCACCTCATCTTAAAGATTTTAGAGAAAGAATAAAAGTTAACGGGTTAATGATAACAGAAGAAGAAGTTGCCGAATTTATTGATAACAATATTCAGATTATTAAAGAAGTAAACCCATCATTTTTTGAACTTACAACAATAATGGCATTTGAATATTTTAAAAATTGTAAAGTTGATATTGCAGTTATTGAAACCGGACTAGGTGGGCGGCTTGATTGCACAAATATCATCAAACCGGTTTTGTCAATAATAACAAATATTAGCTGGGACCATAACGATATTTTAGGAAATACTTTAGAAAAAATTGCAATAGAAAAAGCTGGCATTATTAAAAAAAACACACCTGTTATATTAGGTGAATTTCAAAAAAACATTAGTCACGTTTTTAATAATAAAGCTAACGAATTAAAAAGCGAACTCATTTGGGCAGATAAAACATTTAGCGTTAAAAAATCCATTCAAACTCCCGACACAATGCAAATGTTTAGAATAAAACATAAAAAAGAACAAGTGTTAAATGGATTAAAAACTCCATTATTAGGAGAGTACCAGAAAAAAAACACAGCAACAGTTTTGGCTTCTGTCGAAAAATTAAAAAATATTGGCTTTATAATTAATGACAAGAACATTTATAAAGGTTTTAAAAATGTAATTAATAATACTACTTTAAAAGGACGTTGGCAAATATTATCGAACAATCCTTTGGTTATTTGCGATATTGGTCATAATGTTGGTGGAATTAAACAGAATGTTACTCAATTAAATAAGTTAAAATACGAAATGTTACATATTGTTTTTGGTATGGTTGCCGATAAAGATTTTAAAAAAATACTAAAATTATTACCTAAAAACGCTATTTATTATTTTACAAAAGCAAATATTCCGAGAGCAAAAAACGAGATAGAATTGCAACAAGATGCTAAAATATATAGATTGTTGGGTAAAACATATTCAACTGTAACAAAAGCATATAACGCAGCTTTAAAATCAGCAAAACAATCTGATATAGTGTTTGTTGGGGGGAGTGCCTTTGTAGTTGCAGAGGTTTTATAAAAAAATATTTACTATTTTTTTGTAAATATAAATAATGATAGTATATTTGCACTCCTTAAAAAAACAAGGGAGCTTAGCTCAGCTGGTTCAGAGCACCTGGTTTACACCCAGGGGGTCACAGGTTCGAATCCTGTAGCTCCCACAAAAGCCTCAAAATCGAGGCTTTTTTTATTTTTGTTTTTTCACCCCTTCGGCAAGCTCAGGGCAGGCACCAAAAAAGAAACAAAAAACCCTCCATCCTTCAACTTCGTTCAGGATAAACTCCATCCAACTCCAATTTTTTAACTAATTCAAAATAAATAACTTAATAGATGAAATAGCTTTGTTGTAACACCGTGTATAATTAACCCAAAAATTGTAGTTCGCACAGTTACTCACATCTTTTTTTTATTTTTTTATGGTGTTCGTGAGGGCTAAAGCCGTTCGTGGACAGCACACCGCACCGCTTCGATTAAAACTTTAGAAAACAATTAGCTTTTTTGCATTAAAGAAATTATAAAAAATGCAATATTTTAACTGTTTTATCATTATTTCTTGCAAATAAATTTACGTTTATTTTAGTTCAATTATTTGACAATTAATTTATTTGGTACTTTTTAAGGGACGACTAAATACCCTTTTTTAAGATTAAGGCTTTGCGTATTTATATTTAGGGTTTGTGACACTCGGAACAAATCACAAAAACAAATGCTGCGATTCCCTTTTGTCATTCTGAACGGAGTTTACGTAGTGAAGAACTTAGCGAAGTTTACCCTATTGAACTTGTTCTTTAGGGCGATCTCATTCACCCCGTTAGATATTTGTTAATTAAAAGAGTAAACACTCTTTATTCGCCTTATCTAACGGGGCAAGCACCTTGAAAACTTGTAGTGAGCATGTCGAACTATAAAATTAAAATGTGAGTAATCTTATCCCAAATACATATTCCTCTCTCAATAGGAATGATAACGATGTGTTTGATGTGGATTGCTTTGTTCCTCTCTATTACGAATTGAGTTATGCGAAAAAATTAAATTTCAGCAATATGTTCTAAATGTTTTAACACTAATCTCAATTCACCATAATCATATTTGCCTTTTAATGCAGAATATATTTCAGTTAACGATTTAGTATGTAATTTATTAAAACATTCTGTAATTATATCAACTTTATCATTTGTTAAAAACTCGAAAATGCTTAATTCGCCGGTACCGATATAATAAGATAAATGTCCTTCAATTGTAGTTCTTACCATTTTTCTTTCGGAAGCAATTTCGTCAATAGTTTTGCCCGATTTATATAAATCGAAACTTAATAATTTAGAGTTAATTTTATCCTTTGCAAGTTGTTTAATTTTTATTTCTATTTCCGGTTTTTCAGTATTATTCCTTTCGCAATACGATGAAATTATTTCGATTATATCGCTTCCAAACTGTTGAATTTTTTTATTCCCAATTCCTTTTATTGTTCTTAATTCTGCTAAAGTTGTGGGTAAATACTTTGTTAATTCTGTCATTGCTTTATATGGCAGTATCATATATTCATCGGTATCATTTTCTTCGGCGAGCATGCTTCGCCAATTCTTTAATTCGGCATAAAGTGCAGAATGTTTGGAATCGTCTGAAATTAAATTTTGAATTACAGTTTTAGATTTTAAAATTGGTTTGAAATCAACATCTGAATCATTTTTAGTTTTAATATAATTTAATGTGTTAAAGCCATTTATGCACACTCTTAGGCAAGCGAGTTTTATGAATATTTCTTTTTGTAATTTTTCTAAAATCGAATAAATATTCTTTCTTACCTCTTTATTATCAATTTCAATATTTTGATTTTGTATAAATTCGTACAAATTATTCAGTTTTTCGATAAAATAAATCGCCCCTTTTTTTATCCTTTCCTGAACATTTAAATTAAATTCGGGCAAATCGTTATTAGTAAACATTTGTGAAAGTTGAACCTTGAATTTGTCCGATACATTATGAATTTCGTTTTGTAAAACCGGTTCAATCTTTTCAAAATCTGAAATAACGCTTTTATTTATAATATTCGAGTTTTGTAATAATATTTTTTTAAGATATAAAAATGATATTTTAATTTTAATAAAATCAATCAGTTCGAGCAGTATATCTTGTTGATATTGAATTTTAGATTTTAATAATTTGTCGTCGTCAGGTTCATTGTTACGAACATCTTGAGTAAAGTGCAGAATAGTGTTATCCATTCTTACACTGCTAAATGTTATAGGAGTGCTTAAAACCAACCCCTCGAAATTTTTACAACGACTAAGTGCTACGTAAACCTGCCCATGTGCAAATGAAGCATTTGCATCAATAATTGCTTTTTCAAAAGTTAAACCTTGGCTTTTGTGAATTGTTATTGCCCACGCTAATTTTAACGGATATTGAGTAAAACTGCCAATTATATCCTCTTTAATTTCTTTAGTTTTGTCGTTGTACGAATATTTCACATTTTCCCACTCTTCGGTTCCAACGAGTATTTCTCTTTCATCAGTTTGACATTTAACATAAATACCATCATCAGAAAATCGTGTGATTTTTCCGATTTTACCATTATAGTATAATTTGTTATGAGAGCTATCATTTTTAACAAACATTACCTGCGAATTTGTTTTTAATTCTAAGTTTGTATCAGTAGGATAAACATATTCGGGAAAATCGTTTTTAATTTGTGCTTTAAATATTTTTGATTTTTCTTTTATCTCTTTAAGTTTGTTTTGATTAGTGTTATGAGCATTTGCATTGTGTGTTGTTAAAATTATATAGCCCTCATCGTCATTTGGGTTAAAGCTAGGTATATATCTTTTGTTTAATGCTTTAAGTAAATCTGAATCAATTTTATTGTCGCGGATTTTGTTTAATATTTCTATAAATTCTTTATCCGATTGACGGTAAATATGCTGTAATTCAATACTAACAAAATTTATTTGTTGTAATGCTTTACTGCTAAAGAAAAACACTGTGTCGTAATAGTTTTTAAGAATACTCCATTCGTCTTCTTTAATTACAGGAGCAAGTTGATGCAAATCGCCAATTAGCAATAGTTGAACGCCACCAAAAGGTTTCGAATGGTCTTTGTAAGTTTTTAAAACATTGTCAATTGCATCGAGCATGTCGGCTCTAACCATGCTAATTTCATCAATTACAAGTAATTCTAACGATTTAATAATACGAATTTTATCGCGATTGAATTTTCTTTGGTTAAACGATTGATTAACTATACTTTCATTGTTATTTGGAATGTAAGGACTAAAAGGTAATTGAAAAAATGAGTGTATAGTTACACCGGTGGCATTAATAGCAGCAACTCCTGTTGGAGCAACAATTATCATTCGTTTTGGAGAACTCTTTTTAAGCTCGTGAAGAAAAGTTGTTTTTCCGGTTCCTGCTTTACCAGTTAAAAAAACTGATTTGTTTGTATTTTCAACAAATTCATAAGCTAATTTTAATTGTTGATTAATGTATTCTGACATAATTAAATTAAGGATTTAGGATTTACGATTTATGTTCATTGTTTATTGTTCACTGTTCATTGTTCTTTACGAAATACGAATTTTACGAATTTACGAATAAAATATTGTTTACTGTTCAAAAAAGTTTTCAGTTTCGAGTTTTTAGTTCATCGTTCATTATACTTAATACTTTGTACTTAATACCTTTGTTCATTGTTCAAAAAAGTTTAAAAATGTTCATTGTTTATTGTTCATTGTTTATTGTTCATTGTTCACTGCCCACTGCTGATTGCCCACTGCCTACTGCCTACTGCCTACTACCCACTGCCTACTATTTATTTTCTATTTTTTTCACCTCTTCTATTAATTCTTTCCATTTTTCATTACTAATTTTTGCGCCAATAGTTTCAATAACAGTTCCCGATAAAAGCGAACCAATTTTTCCGCATTTATTAAAATCTAAATTTTTCATCAAACCATATAAAAACCCCGATGCATATAAATCGCCCGCACCCGTTGTATCAATGCTATTGGCTTTGATAGGTAAAATTTTATATACATTACCATTACTTTTAATTAATGAACCTTCTTTGCCTATTTTTACAATAGCAATTTTACATTCTTCGGCAATAACATGTAACGATTCTTCGGGATTTTTTCCAGTATATGATTTTGCTTCTTCTTCGTTTGCAAAGACAATATCAACATATTTTTTTACAAAATCGTGAAGAAACTCGCGGTTTTCTTCAACAACATTAAAGCTTGCTAAATCGAGCGAAACCATTAAACCAGCTTTTTTTGCTTCTGAAGTTGCTTTAAGCATAAGTTCGTGATTTTGCAATAAATATCCTTCGATGTGAAAATAATTATAACCCTTAAAGTAATCCGATTTAATATCGTTAGCTGTAAGTTCAACAGAAGCGCCGAGATGCACAGCAAAAGTTCTTTCGGAATCGGGAGTTATCATTGCTATTGCACAACCCGATTCATTATTACTATTTAATAAAATTGGTGTAATTCCACTATTTTTAAGGTCATCGCTAAAAAAAACACCAAACTTATCGGAACCAACTTTTCCGATAAATGCAGTGTTTGCACCAAGTTTTGATAATCCATGAATAGTATTTGCTGCACTTCCACCCGAAGTTATAGTTTGAGGTACCTCTTTTATAAGTTCTAAAACTTTTTGTAAAGCGTTTTTATCTACAAGTTGCATGCTCCCTTTTGGAAATGCTAACTCTATAATCACATTATAGTTAGATAACCTTGTCATAACATCTGTAAGTGCGTTTCCAATACCAATAATCCCTGCCATAAATATTAATATTATTTTTTTTACAAATGTATTTTTATTTTTACAAAAAATCTATTATTTTTGCAGTCCCGAAATATCGGGACAAAAAATTCCTCAATAGCTCAGTTGGTTAGAGCATCTGACTGTTAATCAGAGGGTCGCAGGTTCAAGTCCTGCTTGGGGAGCAAGCCACCATGAGGTGGCTTTTTTTAATCCTTTAATATTTGTTTTTTTGCTTTTCGGGAAAAAATAAATTTTTAAGCAACTTTTATTTTTATTTTTCGTCATATAAAAAAACAACTTTTTAAAAAAATATACGTAAAAAACTTAAATTTAACATTTATATATAAAAGTTTCGAGTTTAAAGTTTCGGGTTTTTTAACAACTCTAAACTAATGAAATGAGATACTAACTAAAATATAAACAGATGAAACATCCACGACTATTTAAAGACACACAAGGGAATGATTATATTAGCGGTTGAGGTTAAGTGATGAGATTGAGAAAATAAGATTGAGAAGAAAGATTGAAAGGATTGAAAAAACAAGATTGAATAGATTGAGAAGACAAGATTGAAGAACGTCTTCATCAATCTTATCAATCTTCTTCAATCTACATCAATCTGAAAAATATAATAAATTGAGTATCAATAAACTAAAAAATATAAACACATGAAAACAATATTGAAAAGAAAGATTTAAAGGATTGAAAAAACAAGATTGAATAGATTGAGAAGACAAGATTGAAGAACGTATTCATCAAT
>MENF01000055.1:0-713 GCA_001769035.1 Bacteroidetes bacterium GWA2_32_17 | reverse complement strand
CAATCTTCTTCAATCTACATCAATCTGAAAACATAAAAAATTGAGTATCAATAAATTAAAAATATAAACACATGAAAGAAGATAATAAATTATTAGATGCTATAATTGACCTTGGCGTTGGAATGAAAGAACTACGTGAGGAGATGAAAGGGATACGTGAAGAAATGAAAGGTATGCGTAAAGATATAAACGCCCTGCATGATGAACAACATAAAACAAATATTCTTCTCGCAGAACATTCACGCTCAATTATTAAGCTGGCAGAAAAAATAAATATTGTAACAAATCACGAAACACGGATAATGCGGCTCGAAGATGCCACCTTTGGTAAGGATGATAAAAGAATTTCTATGGTAAAAGAGCCAAATGCAGAATATAAAAAAAAAAAGAAAAATTGAGTTAATTAATTAAGATACAATTAAGCAACCTTTATTTTTCTTCTTATAAAAAAACAACTTTTTTTAAAAATATACGTATAATTACTTGTTCTTTATTTTTAATAAATTTATATTTGTACAAATATTATAAAATTAAATGTGTGGTTTATTTTTTATAACAGATTTTTTAAAAATTAACAATATGAAAAACACTTTACTAATTTTTGCTTTTATTGTTACTTCAACTACAGTTTTTTCGCAAACTGGTGTTAGTGATATAAATTTTACTCCACAATCAATGTTGCATGTTCATATTAATGCAGTTTCTGGTAATTT
>MENF01000054.1:5466-13018 GCA_001769035.1 Bacteroidetes bacterium GWA2_32_17 | reverse complement strand
CGGACCCAAAGGCAAAAAATTTATGTATAAACAATTTAAAGAAATTCTTCTAACAAATTGCAAACGACCAATGCCAGAACAAAAAGAAATATTAGAAAATGCTATAAACGAGTGGATTGGTAATAGTGAACAAATTGACGATATAACTATACTTGGGTTAAAGCTATGAAAAAATTATAGAGAAAACCTGTTCAGAATCTAAAATACACAAATATCCTCCCAAAATTTTTGCTGTCTTTTTCTATTCTGTGGTATAACTTTTTTATTTCGGGTTGTTGTAAAAAATGTAGTACTTTCTTTTTTAACTGTCCGCTGCCTTTGCCTGGAATAATTTCTATGGTTTCTATTTTACAATTAATTGCTTCTTCAATAATATTATGCAAAGCAATGTCAATATCTTTGCCTTTGTTATGAATGTCGTGCAAATCGAGTTTAATTTTTGCCATAAATAAAAAAAACCATCCTTTGTTATAAAGAAAAATAAAACTTCGGATGGGTTTAGTGGAGCTGCCGGGATTCGAACCCGGGTCCAAACAAGGCACCAAAATGCTTTCTACATGCTTATTGTTTTATTGATTTTAGAGTAAGTGCCGGCAAAACAAAACCTACATTTACCTTAGTCCCTTAAGTTTCGCTCAGGTATCGGAACTTACCTTTGCTATCCCAGCGATTCGATACTCCATATACAGAAACAGCGAGGAGAAATTTCTGCGGAGCACTCGTCCATATCTGCCTGGCAGACTGGATTAAGCAATAATCGTTAAACGATTAAGCTGCGAGAGCGAAATTATTGTTGTCAATTATTGACATAGGAATTCACTTTTACGAGCGTTAAATCCCAAGGCTCGGCATGCTTACAAACCCATACTCTTGCTGTCAAAACCAGTTCAGCCCCAAATAATATACAAAGATATGAAATAATTAAATACTTATTTTAAATTATTTTATGTAATTTTGATAAATTTTTAATAATAATAAAATGAAAAAATCTAAACTCTTTATTTTAATTACAATTATTGCATTTTCTTTTTCATGCAAAAAAGACAGTAAAATAACTGATATTATAAATCCATCTGCTTCAATGAAATGTAAAATTGATGGAGTTGACTGGACTGCTCAAATAAGAGAAACAAACTTACAATCAAATAAATTTATTATTATTGGAACAACAGGCAGTAGTGTACTTAATGTTACAATTATTGGTATAACTACGGGAACATATATAATTGATCCGTTAGCTGCTCAGGTACAGGCTTCGGCAACATATACAAATAGCACTTCTACAGATAGTCTGTATACTGCTTATGAAGGTTCTGTAACTTTAAGTTCTGTTGACACAACAAATAAAAAAATAAATGGGACTTATTCTTTTAAAGCTAAAAATCTTCTACATCCTTTATTAAATGATAAGAATATAACTGGAGGTTCATTTACCGAACTTTCGTATTAACTCATACTACATAAATTATTGTACAAATAAGTACAAAGACTCAAATTCCAAGCCCCAAGAACCAAGAAACCAAATCCCAATTTTTTTTCTTAGATCTTAGGATTTTAAATTTGAGACTTGGAGCTTATTCACTTTCTTTTTTGTAACATTAGTTATTATGTCAAACCCAAAACATGAAACTCGAAACTTGAGTTAATTACTTACTGTTTTTTAGTTTGTTTCTCTAATTCATTAATAAAATTCTGATATTCTTTTAAGCGGGGATATGTTTTCTTTTGCTCTTCGGTTAATGCAAACTGTGCAAATTCATTTGCTTTTATATTATTCCCAAGTTTCTTGTATATTCTAGCTTTAACTAATGTTACTTCAGGAATTTGAAATTTTTTACTTGTCAAATAATCGCACCATTCAATTCCCTTTTTTAGATAAATGCTGTCGCTTACATTTTTACTAATGTTATTTGTTATTTGATAAATTTCGCTTAAATCAATTTGTTCAATTCCAATAGTTTTAATATATTCATTTGCAATTATCGCATATTTTTGCCAATTAAGTTCTTTGCTTGTAATATAATATTGCATTTCTACTTTGTAAAATATTTTCACTGAATCTTTAAAATGAAATGGTTCTATAATTTTGTTGATAGCTTTAGGTAGTGGGATAGGGTCTTTTTGTAAAGCCAAATGCCATAAAGATTTTGTGATAATTGTTACAACTCTATTCTCAACTCGCTGTTTACCATATAATTGTGAAAATTTCTCGATATTATTAGCTAAAAATTTAAATTCACGCATGTTGTTATTAACAATGTACCATTCAATTAAAATTAAATTTATTTCTTTAAAAAGTTCCGTGTCGGCTTGGGTTTTAAAATATTCATTAATATCGTAAGGAATGCTTAAGTTTGCACACGAAAGAGCATATTCCGAAAGAAATTCGGGATTACGATTACCCGATTTATATTTTCGTAACAAATTGCCATAATTATTTTCAATATCAAGAGCTTTTTTACCAGTTTTAATAAATTCCGCAGTGTCGCAACCACCAAGCGAGCGATGCTCAATTTCGCCATCACCGTTAATATAAAGGAGGGTAGGGTAGCCATTAATTTTATAATCTTTCTTTGCAATTTTTCCCTCGCCCTTTTCCATGTCTAATTTATAATTAATAAAATTTGCATTATAAAATGCGCCAACAACGCTATCGGTAAAAACATTTTTTGCCATCCATTTACATGGACCGCACCAACTTGTATAACAATCTATAAAAATAATTTTATTTTGAGTTTTGGCAAGTTCTTTAGCTTTATCGAAAGAGCCATCAAAAAAAACAATTCCTTGCGAAAAGCTATAACTCGATGAGATTAAAATGGTTATTAATATTATTATTTTCCTCATTACATTTCTTTTTTTTCAAAGATATATTTTTTTGATTAATTTTAAAACTTAAATATTTTGTAACTATTCTTATTCATAAAAATTATCACGCAAAGCGATGCACTGGGCTTATCGAAGTGTCGCAAAGTACGCAATGAAAATAGAAAAAGAAATATGAAAAAAAATGGTTATAAGAAGATTAAGTTTAAATTTTAAACACGCTGCAAGTACGCAATGAAAAAAATCATAAATGATTTTTTTAACTCTGCGGGCTTAAAACTTTGCGTGAATAATATTTGCGAGAAATATGATGCGAGTTAAACGAAAAATCATATTAACTTTGACAAGATTAGTTAAAATATTTTTTTAAGATGATTAAAAGCGAACAGTTTGAAATATTAACAAGCCATCAAAATCCTAAAATTAAGTTTGTTACAGAATTACTTAACTCAAAAGGGAGAAAAAAGCACGGTTTGTTTTTAGCAGAAGGGTTAAGAGAAATGCAAATTGCTTTAAAATCGGGTTTTACACCAGTTCAAATATTTTTTAATTCAGAATTTATTGAAAAGAAAGGTTTGCATAGTTTAAGTTTTTTCAATTTACCCAAATACAATATTTTTGAGGTTGATAAAAATCTTTTTAGTAAAATTGCATATCGTGAAGATACCGAAGGAATTACAGGAATATTTAAATCTTGTAAAACAACTCTCGAAAATTTAGTTTTATCAGATAATCCTTTAATTATAGTGTTAGAATCGGTTGAAAAACCTGGAAATTTGGGTGCTGTGTTACGTACTGCCGATGCAGCAAATGCCGATGCTGTAATTATTTGCGACCCAATTATTGATTTGTATAATCCGAATGTAATTCGTTCGAGCATTGGTTGCATTTTTTCTAAACAAATTGTTATTGCTAATTCACAAGAAACAATTAATTGGCTAAAATCTAAAAATATATCAATTTTATCAGCTTCCCTTACAGCTACAAAATTTTATCACGAAACAGATTTGAAAAAACCTTCTGCAATTATTATGGGAACTGAAGCCGATGGATTATCTGATATTTGGTTAACACAATGCAACGAACAAATTAAAATACCAATGTTAGGAAAAATTGATTCGTTAAATGTATCGAATGCTACTGCAATTATTGTGTTTGAAGCAATAAGGCAGAGAGGGTTTTAACTATACAATTAAGGCATTTTAAATAGTGTTTGTCTATAAAGTAAGTGTTTGATTCAGAATGTTCGAGTTCAAGGCATGCGAAGTTTTGAAAACCTCACTGCCATTGTTTGTGTCCTCACAAACAATGACGGAATGACCCGTAGCGAAACGTACTGGGGCATAACGTAGAAATCGGACATTATGGACAAACACTAAATAATTTTTTTATAAACTTACATGCTGATTTTGAATATCATGTAATCTTTTGTACAAACCGTTTAAATTAATTAATTCTGTGTGATTACCACGTTCAACAATTTCGCCGTTATTAATAACAAAAATTTCATCGGCATTAATAATTGTTGATAATCTGTGAGCAATTACAATTGAGGTTCTGTTATTCATAAGTTTTGTAAGTGCATCTTGGACAAGTCGTTCCGACTCTGTATCTAACGACGAAGTAGCTTCATCTAAAATTAAAATTGGTGGATTTTTTAAAACTGCACGGGCAATACTTATTCGTTGTTTTTGACCACCCGAAAGCTTATTGCCACTATCACCAATATTAGTATATAAATGATTTGGATAAACTTTAATGAAATCGTAAGCATTCGCAACAATACATGCTTCTTTAACCTTTTCTTCAGTCGTATTTATTGCTCCAAACGCTATGTTATTGTAAAATGTATCGTTAAATAAAATTGGTTGTTGAGTTACAATACCCATTAAACTTCTTAAATCTTTAATTTTAATGTCTTTAATCGAAATGCCATCAATTAAAATATCGCCATCGGATACATCAAAAAATCGTGGAATTAAATCTGCAATAGTTGACTTTCCGGCTCCGGAAGGACCAACAAGAGCAACAGTTTTTCCTTTTTCAATTTTTAAATTGACATTTTTAACAACGTACTCATCTTTATATTTAAACGAAACATTTATAAATTCGATACACGATTTAAACTTTGTAACGCTTATCGGCTCTGCATTTTCGTATATAATATCATCGGCAAACAAAACTGCTTCAATTCTATCAAGCGATGCCATCCCTTTTTGAATGTTATAGTATGCCTGAGAAAATGCTTTCGCAGGATTAATAATTTGCGAGAAAATAATTATGTATGCAATAAATTCTTGAGGTGAAAGGTAACTTTTATCGTTTAACACCATTGAACCTCCGTAATACATCATTATTACCAAAACAATAGTTCCCATAAACTCACTCAATGGTGAAGCTAAATATCTTCTTCTAAATATTTTAATCATTAATTGTGTGTAAAAACTATTCATGCTGTTAAACCTTTCTTTCATTTTAGGTTCAGCATTAAAGCCTTTAATTATTCTTAAGCCCGAAAGAGTTTCTTCAACAACACTTAAAATTCCACCCATTCTACGTTGTCCCTGATTTGATTGCTTTCTTAAAGTTTTGCCTATTTTTCCTATTACAAAACCACTTAATGGCAATAAAACCAATACGAAAAGCGTAAGCTCGTAACTCATAAACAAAAGAGTGAAGAAGTATATTAAGATTGTTAGCGGGTCGCGAAAAATCATCTCGATTGAGCTCATTATGCTCCACTCAACTTCCTGAATATCGCTCGACATTCGGCTTAAAATATCGCCTTTTCTTTCGTTTGAGAAATAAGATAAAGGAAGTTTAAGTATTTTGTTATAAAGTTTATTTCTAATATCTCGAATTACACCATTTCTTATTGGTGCCATAAAATAATTCGCTAAAAAAATGCAAAAGTTTTTAAATAAAGAGCTCATTATTACAACAACACATACTAATAAAAGTGCAGCAATTTTACCATGATTATCAATTTGATTTGTTAAAAAATAATTAAAATAGTGTTGTATTGATTCTACATTAAAAGCTAAAGGTAATTTGTTACGAACAGGTTCTTGAATATCAAACAAAACGCCTAAAAAAGGAATTGCCATTGTTAACGAAAATAGTGCAAAAACAGCACCCAGCACATTAAAAATTGCATTTAATATTGCTAACCCCCAGTAAGGTTTTATATAAACAAAAAGTCTGCGAAACTTTTTCATTAATTTATCTTTAAATGCCGGTATAATTAAATGGAGTAATGTTTCTCAACTCTTCTTTAACAGTATCACTTACATTTAGTTCATCTATAAATATTTTAATATTTTCAGAAGTAATTTTTTCGCCTGTTCGTGTAAGTTTTTTTAATTCTTCGTAAGCATTGTTATAATTTTCGCGACGCAATATTGTTTGAATAGCTTCAGCTACTACTGCCCAGTTGTTATTCAAATCGTTTTCTATCGTTTCTTTATTTACAATTAATTTATCGAGTCCTTTTAACAACGATTTAATCGAAATTAATGTGTGAGCAAATGGAACCCCAATATTTCTCGAAACTGTTGAGTCGGTTAAATCGCGTTGTAACCGCGATATTGGCAATTTCGACGATATAAATTCAAACATTGCATTTGCAATTCCTAAATTTCCTTCGGCATTTTCAAAATCTATCGGATTAACTTTATGAGGCATAGCCGATGAACCAACTTCGCCTTCTTTTATTTTTTGTTTAAAATATCCTAGCGAAACATAAGTCCAAATATCTCTGCATAAATCAGTTAAAATTATATTTATACGTTTTAAATTATCAAAAAGTGCAGCTAAATTATCGTAATGCTCTATTTGAGTTGTAGTTTGAGAACGTTCGAGTTGTAAAACATTGTTCACAAATGCGTTTGCAAATTCCACCCATTTTATTGAAGGGTAGGCAACTACGTGTGCATTAAAATTACCAGTTGCTCCTCCAAATTTAGCAGAATATGGAATGATATACAATAACCCTAATTGCTTTTGAATTCTTTCAACAAACACCATTATTTCTTTTCCAAATCTTGTTGGCGATGCTGGTTGTCCGTGAGTTCGTGCAAGCATTGGAACATTTTTCAAATCTTCCGAGATGTTTATTAATTTATCTATCAATTTATCAATTAAAGGATAATAAATAGTTGCCATTACTCGCTTTAAAATGTATGGTTGTGCAGTGTTATTAATATCTTGCGAAGTAAGTCCGAAGTGAATAAACTCTTTATATTTACTTATATCAATTGCATCAAATTTTTCTTTTAAAAAATATTCTACTGCCTTAACATCGTGGTTTGTAACTTTCTCGATTTCTTTAATATGCAAAGCATCTTCAATTTTAAAATCATTAAATATTTTATTCAAATCATCAAATTTAGTATGTTCAAAATCAGCTAATTGTGGTAACGGAATTCTGCATAATGCTATAAAATATTGAATTTCTATAAATACCCTGTATTTTATTAAAGCAAATTCGCTAAAGTAATTATCTAATTCTGATGTTTTGTCCCTATATCTGCCATCAACAGGAGAAATAGCCGAAATTTCTGATAAATTCATCTTGTTTTGAAATTAATTAAGCAACAAAGATAAACATTTAGAAATTATATTTATAGTTATGAAACATCCACGACAAATAAATTTGGCACACAAGGGAATGATTATATTTAAAAAAATATCGAACAAGGATTAGCGAATAATTGTTACACATCCT
>MENF01000054.1:0-5405 GCA_001769035.1 Bacteroidetes bacterium GWA2_32_17 | reverse complement strand
TAATACAATGGTCACACAATTGTTTTCTAACTGCATTACAAATGCTGACAATTGTATGACTATTGAATGACAGTGAGTTTTTTTGAACAGTGAACAGTAAACAGTGAAGTCGGCAGTGAACGTAGAACAATGAACTTTTTGAACTAAAAACTTTAAACTAAAAACCAATTGTTACACATCCTGACAGGTTACGAAGTTCCTGTCAGGTCGTGTATTTAAGAAATATATTAATTAATAATGAAACTTAACTAAAATATAAACAGATGAAAAACAGAAACAGTTGAAAATAAAAAAAGCATGATTGAAATTCATGCTTTTTTTATAACATTTTGTAATATATTATTCTACAACAAGTTTTTGAGTAAATGATTTTTCGTCAGAAGTTACTTTAACAATATAAATTCCTTTACTAAATTTTGATATATCGGTATATTGAGTAGTATTGGTTATTTCTGATATATAAACAATTTTTCCTGTAATATCAGAGATACTCATAATTCCTTTACCGTTTGATAACAACATCATATAGTCAGAAGCCGGATTAGGATATATGCTGATTTTTTCACCAGTTAATTCTTTAATTCCAAGAATACTCGACATATCCACTTTTACAACCTGAGTAACTTCTTTTGATGGAGCATGTTGTACAAAAGCAACAAATTCACAATTATTTTTCACATAACCAGTTGTTGAAAAATTGAGTATTACAGTTTGGATGGTTTGTGAAGAAAAATCAAGTAAAGTTCCGTTTGCGTCTGGGTACATTGCCCTGCAACAAAGGTCCACTTCAGTTTGATTTTCCCATGCATCAGGAATATTAGATTCAGTAAGAGCTGTAAATAAGTAAACATCGTTTGCCCATGCTTCATAATTTTGCTCAATAGTTATTGTTGCAGTATAATTATCGGGGGTTGTTGGTACAATATTAATATTAGTAGTGTGAAAACCAGGCAAATTAATGCGTTGATTGTACATACCTAAATAATTTGGATACATACTCACAGTTGCATTACCACCTTCAACTCTTAAATTTCCATCACAAACCATTGTTGGAAAAGCTGTAATATTATAATATGATAATCTGGTTAACGCATCAGCATGTTCATACGTATCGCCACTATGGTATTCAATAGCAGCAGCAGCTTTTGAATTTACTTCTATTAAATCGCGTAAACCCATAGCAGCTCCCGGACAATATTGACACCATGTTCCGGTTCCGCCTTCCATTAATACCAGATTTCGTAAAACACCACCGGGTATAATAGCTGAAGCAGTATTTGAAGAATGGGAATAACCCGAAACTCCATAACCAGCTCTAACCATATAAACATAAGTATTGGGCCAGGGAGCAACATCGGTATAAGTGAGCGCTGAAGGAGTTGTAAAAATTACAGAACCATTACGGCTTAATTTATAATTGTCGGGAGTAGTTGTCGGAGCAGTCCAGTTAACGTCAATATCAGCTCCGTTAACAACGGCTGTCAGGTTTGTTGGTGCATCAGGTGCAGTTACCTGTTCAAACAATAAATCATCAAAATAATATCCTATTGTAGTACCATTTGTAATAGGTGTAGGAGAACCTGTACCATCCCATGCATAAAAATCAATAGCATCCAATTTATTAAGTGTTCCACTGCCATCGGTACCTTTACTCCATTGATAACTTACAACTTCATTTCCATCTAAATAAAAAGAAGCAAAGTCATCATCAATATCTATAACCAATTTAACAATATGCCACACATTTCTTGTAAATGTTGCACTAGCCGATGCAGCGCCAGCGGCATCAACGTAAACGGAATCATTATACATATAAGCTTGAAATCCCCAATCGCTGCTTCCGCCATTAAAATTGTGTAATATGTTAAAATATCCGATATGTGAAGTTGGAACAAACATTTGCCAACTTAACTCAAAACGACCAGCTACCTTATCATTCGTTTTAAAAATAAGGTCATTAACACCTGCAACATACACTGAATTAGAAGGGCTTACAGATTGAGCATTCGAAAAAACTGCATCTTCGGTACCTCCGGGAGCATTCGACCAGGTTGTCCACCATGTAGTGCCAATTGTTTGTGCTACTTTAGTTCCAGAAGTAAAAGTGTCGAAGTTGTCGGAATATAAAACCTGAGCATTTAGACTTAAACCCCCAAGAATTAAAACTAAAAAGAACAAGTAAATTTTTTTCATATTAAATATTTTAGTTAGAAAATTAAAATAAATTGACGCAAATATAATAAATTATTTAAAATAATAAATATCAATTTTATTGATTTATTCAAAAATAATTTATAAATTTGTTTGTTCAAATTTAATTTTGAGAACATTCTTAATATATAAAATATCGAAAATAAATTAAACGATGATAAACGGTTATAAATGGCTAAAAACGATTTTAATAATGATAATAAGGATGTTACAGATATTTATTAACTACAGATAAAATAATTGTATATTTGTTGCATAATTTATAATGTATTATATTTGAACGATTATTTAAAAGTTGGGTTTATTCCATAAAATTTGATATATTCATTAATAATGTTATTAACGATTATTTTGAAGGTACAGGAGCATATAGCAGTCATATTCAATTATTTACATGAAAATAACGACTGTAGATATAATAAATATACTCCCAACTAGTTGGGAATAGCGAACTGTTATGGGCAAGTTTAAAAAAAGACAAAAAGGACAGACACGAGAATTATAAAATAAATACTTTGATAATTTTTAACAGTAATTCGTGACTGAAAAAATAAAAAGTGGAGACCAGCAACCACTAAAAAAACGGGGCGATACCGAAAAGCCTTATGAGTAGGAAAAAAAGAATAACTATATTACATTATGGCTAAAAAACCTATGATTCAACAGCCGAGGCCGAGTACTGTACCCGGTCATCCAGGTGGTCCTGCAACCAACAATCCTCCTCGTCCTCCTGCTCCAAAACCAAAAGGAAAGTAAAGATTAATTTCAAAGAGGGATGTAATATGCAAAACGACATATGGGGAAATAAAACCAGCCCATAACACCAACTACGAAAACAACGAGCAGTGAAGTGTAACTTGACAAATATAACAATTAATAAAATTCTAGCGGTTTGACAGGAAAGTGCAAGCAAGTGCTCGTCGTTCCGTAGTTTAAACGTTACCAACCATTTTAAAAATAAAGAATTATGAACGATTTACAAAAGAAATTTATTTGGCTTGCTTTCGCTGAAAAAAAAACTTATCCTCAAATTGAAAAAGAACTAAATGTTTCAAGACAACAATTATCTGACTGGACTAAAGAATTTGAAAAGGAATGGCGACAAATATCTGCAATAAAAAACATTCACGTTAGTAAAAAAATAAAAAATGATTTTAATAAATTCTATGAATGGTATAAAGATAAGGAACAAAGCAAAAAATGCGAGTATTGTGGTATTACTGAAATTGAAATTAAATTTCTCCTTGACAACAATTTGCTTGAAACAAAAAGAGCAAGAGGTAGAAAACTTGAACTTGATAGAAAAGAACCCAACGCTTCTTATGATAATTTAGAGAACATTGTTTTTGCTTGTTATTGGTGTAATAATGCAAAGACAGACACTTTTACCCATAAAGAATTTTTAGATGTAGGTAAAGTATTTAAAAATATTTGGCAAAATCGATTAGCAAAAATAAAATGAGAAAAAAGAAAGAAACTAAAACAGAAAAGTCTTTAACTTTACATGAAATGGAAGAGTTATATATTAAAGATTGTTTTGGTGAAGAAGCTTGGCAATCAATACAATTCCAGAAATTAAATATTTCTAAAAAAAACAATCGCTTATTAAACAAGAAAATAATTAACATTCATACAAGAAAAGAAGTAACAAATACAGATAAAGATAAAAAACATATTGACCCAACGCTTGTAAAAAAATATGTTTTTGAAAATATCAATTTCCATTTAACTGAAGAATACTGGACATTAATTGATAATACTTTTTCAGAAATTTGGAATGACAAAATAGGAATTGGTGGTTATTTTGATTGGGACGATATTTCAGGACAAATCTATTCTAACCTTAAAAATCAGAAAATTTTGATTGAATTTGAAAAGATAATTCAAATTGTAAATCTTATTCTTACATATATAGAAAATACTGGAGGATTTATGGAATGATAACTGACAATCAAACAAACTTTCTTTATTTAGCCGACTGCTTACCAAAAAAGCAACCGATATTTTTTCCGCTTTTTGAAAAAGTGTTAAATGATTGTAATATTAATTTCCTATTTCTTCCTAATACAAAAGATATTTGGGCAGTGGACTTTATGCCAATTCAAATCAGTAAAGACAAGTTTGTGCAATTCACTTACAATCCTGACTATTTACAAAACAAAACTCAAATAAAGACGATTTCCGATGTTGACAGCATTTGTAAAACAATTGGAAAAATACCAAATAAATCACAATTAGTCGTTGATGGCGGTAACGTAATTCGTTCAAGAGATAAAATAATAATGTGCGATAAAGTTTTCAAGGAAAATTCAACAATAAGCGAAAAGGAATTAATAAAACAACTTAAAGACATTTTTGAAGTTGATAAACTATATTTCATTCCTTGGGACAAATCAGATTTTACTGGACATGCAGACGGAATGGTTCGCTTCGTTGACAATGACACGGTTCTCATCAATGACTACTCAAACCCAAAAGAAAATCCTAAATATGCAAGAGCTTTAAGAATGGCATTAAATAATGCTGGACTTGACTGGATAGAAATTCCTTATAATCCTTACAACAATAGACCAAAATCAAGTGCAGAAGGTATTTATTTAAATTATCTGCAAATGGAGCAAGTTATAATTATTCCTACATTTAAAAGAAATGAAGACGACAAAGCAATTAAATTATTCGAAGAAATTTTCAAAGGACAAACAATTATAACAATAGACAGCAATGAAGTAGCACAGAAAGGCGGAATTTTAAATTGCATAACTTGGAATATTAAAGAATTATGAATAAAATAGTAAAATTTACGATTGACTACAAATCAACTAAGGAATATCGTTCAATGTTAAAAGAGGTCTCTGAAAAATTGAAAAACATTGAAGATGATTTACAAACTTTAATAGTTAATCTTGCTACAGCAGGTAAATGGAAAAAGTGGTCTGACAGTATTCCTGAAGGAGAAATATTTGATTTTACAGAAAAAATGCTTAGGGACACAGGAGACAAAAATGTTGATACACTCGCTGGACTACTTGACGAAGTAATAGAAGTAAAAAAGAAAATAAAATAAAAACGGTTGGTAATCGAGTAGGCTGCCCCACCAGAAAATCTGGTGGGGAGAACCTCTCACACCACTGTACGTACGGTTCTCGTATACAGCGGTTCGTTAAGATGTGGAGCAATTTTAGTGTAAAGTGTTA
>MENF01000053.1 GCA_001769035.1 Bacteroidetes bacterium GWA2_32_17 | reverse complement strand
TATCATCCGCAAATACCTGAGCTAAATTACCGGATTTATCCTTAGATTTGGGGGAAATTATTTTGAATGTTTCACTAATACAAATTTATTAAATTATTTGTTACAAACACAAAAAATACTTTCATTTATTGTTTGAATTTAACGGTCGAATGTTGGCTTTGGCTGGCACTTTTAAGCAGTCCTTGTCAAACCGCTACTAATCTTTCATTATGTTATCGCTGTCAAGTTGCACGTTATTGCCAGCTAAAGCTAACATGGTGTTAGCAGCCGTATTTTTTATGTCCATTTTAGTTCTCTGTTTATTAGAGTTGGAAATCTTAGAATAAAATAAGCTATTAGTCCAGTATTTATTGAAGCAACAATGGCAACTATAAATGAAAACCAAAATGTCTTAGCTTGAACTAATAATAATGCAAATGGCAACAATACTCCGAAAAACAAACTGATTGTAATAAGAACTATTATTAGCAAATTCAAATCAGTTACTCCCTTTTTAAGTTCTTTTAGTCGTATGTATAATTCTTTCAGATAATGAGAATTAAATTCTTCAGAAAGTTCTTTTAATAACTTATTATTTAATTCTTGTCCTTCATATTTTTTATTTATTCTTTTTGCTGCTTCCAAAATAAATTCATTGTCATTTCTTAAAGCAATATAATTAATGAAATGATTGTCTCGATCTTTGTCAAGCCAAAACCATATCATTCCAAAAATTTCGCAATTAAGCCATTTTTCAATAACTTTTATATTATAAAGTCCATTAAGTTCAAAGTCACTATATAATTCTTCATGAAATTCAAAGTGAGGATTATTTCTGTTTCTAACCAACGAAACCATTGCGAGATATAATGTAGATATTCCCTCGTTATAGTCTTTGTGCTTTCGGAATTCATTTATTAACTCTTGGTTGTGAGGCTCATAATCACTTATTGAAGACATTCTATAGTCATAGAAATCGATTTGCCTATATTCGCCATGATCGATTAAAGATTTTGTTGAATTGTCACTGTCCCAAATGTTATAATATGTGGTCAATTTGTTTAAAATTCGTCTGAAATCAGTTATTTTTTGAGAAAGAGAATTGGCTTCTTTATAAACTTCAAGTTTTCTCTCTTTAGACCAAGTAATTCTTGAAAACAAATATGTAATTAAAATTGCAGAAAATACAGCATTTACTGTCAGTAAATTTGTTAAAGTATTATTTGTGTCAAATGTCTTGAAACAATTTGCACTTAGAAGGTAAAAAATCGTTAGAGTTAAAAACAAACAAAAAAATAAAACGCAAATATGTTTCCATGGTAAACTTTTAAACATATAATATGTATTTATTATTTTCAATCTAATTTTTCTATATTTCTTTTTTAAAATCATTCTTTATTTTGATAGTATTAGTTTTGTAAATATGGCTGCTAACTCGTTTATATATACACCTTATCCTACATTAACCGTTTACAACCACTTGTTTTAGTTTATTAAAAATTGCTAATACAAATTTATTAAATTATTTGTTACAAACACAAAAAATACTTTCATTTATTGTTTGAATTTAAATAACGGTCGAAGCTAGACCCAGAGCAGGCATTTTGCTTGCACTCGCCTGTCAAACTGCTAGAAAGTTTCAAGTTGTACGTCTTTGTCATATTGTTACTACTGCCTGCTTGGGTTTAGGTGGTGTTATAAGTAGGCGATTATTTCTCTTTGTTGACCTGCGTGCTTTTATAATTGTATTTTAATCAGCAGGATTTAAACGGTCAAACAATTTTTCCAACCGCTCTGTCCCTGTCATTATTCTTTTACTAATTTTTGATTATATACTTTTTTACCTGATTTTATGCTGACAATATATATTCCGCTTGGTTGTCCTAATAAATAAACTTCAGATTTCGGATTTGTTATGTTGGATTTAAAAATGACTTTTCCCAGTGCATTAGCAATTGACAATTGACTATTTATTATTGATGATTGAAAGTTTGAAATTGTAACTGTGAACTTTCCGTTTGTGGGGTTGGGAGATATTTTTAAATTAAAATCGTTGGTTGATAGTAATGGTACGTAATCAGAATAATTACTTTGCACATTGGAACGTGTAGAATTATAAGCCATATCCTTTGTGGAATTGCAGCCCTCCTGATAAATCGCTTCTACAAGATAGGCAATAGTATCATTTGCAGGATAACAAGTGAAATCCGTCCATGATGTATTCCCAAAACTTACCGAGTCTTTCTTTAGCCATCCGGTATTAGAACTGTCTCTGTAAATCAAATATTGCGTTACAGGAAATCCAATATAATCATTCCAAATAAGATTGTAACCGCAGGGAGATTCAGGGTATACAGCAACATGAATGGTGCGATTAAAGTTACTCAAAGTGCTTTCATTGCCGCATGTATCCACAATGGAAATCTTATATTTATACGAAGCAGAGTTAGGATTTACTCCATTTGTTATATCTGTAAAAATACTCGTCACAGAGTATGGAATGCTTGCAATGTGAGTATAAACAGAAGATATTTCCCTATAAATATTGAAGCTATTAATGTTTGTAACAACAGGTTTTTCCCAAATAATAAGATTTTTTGTGGAGGTACTGTCAACTGTAACAAGGCAGATGGAGGGAGCACTTATTAAAGGTGACTGAATTATGGTAACACTTGCAGTTTTTGTAATGCTGTTTGCATCCGTAACCGTAACCATGTAGTTTCCTGCTGTAAGCCCAGTGACAATTTGGGTGGTTTGTGCCGGTGTGGTACTCCATAAATAAGTATAAGGAGGAAGTCCACCACTCACATTGACAGTTGCTGTTCCGTTGTTACCGCCATAACAACTCACCATGGTTGCATTAATACTGTCAATGGCGAGGGTGCAATACTTAAATATTGTTCCCCTATTATTGGTACCACCAAAATACGTCATTCCATAGAGAAAAGTTCCATCAGAAATAAGAGATCCATAAGGTTCAGCTCCATTTGCTTCGCCTGAGAAGTCCAGCAGCTTAACAAATCCGGTTCCATCGGGTTTTATTTTAAATAGCACTCCACAACCATAATTACAAGCAGAACTTGTGCCGCCTTGAGTAGTCATACCATAGAGAAAAGTTCCATCAAAAATTAGAGAGCCATAAAGTACATTTCCGTTTGCCCCATTTGAGAAATTCAGAAGATTAATAAACCCGGTTCCATCGAGTTTTATTTTAAAAATGTTTCCAGCATAGTTTGTGCCACCAAACAATGTCATTCCATAGAGAAAAGTTCCGTCAGAAATAAGAGAACCATAAGGATTATATCCGTTTGAACCTGTGAAATTGAGTAAGACATTACCACCTGTCCCATCATGTTTTATTTTAAAGAGAACTCCATAATCATTTGTGCCGCCTAATTCTGTCATTCCATAGAGAAAAGTGCCATCAGAAATAAGAGAACCCTGAGGTTTACTTCCATTTGATGTGCCATTGAAATCTAGCAGTTTGACATACCCTGTTCCATCAGACTTTATTTTAAAGATTGTACCCTTATTGTATGTGCCGCCTAATTCTGTCATTCCATAGAGAAAGGTTCCGTCAGAAATAAGAGAGCCACGAGGATAACCTCCATTTGTGTTATTAAAATCTAGCAGTTTGACATACCCTGTTCCATCTGGCTTTATTTTAAAAATGGTTCCATTATTATTTATGCCACCGAATCCTGTCATTCCATAAAGAAAGGTTCCGTCAGAAATAAGAGAACCGGTAGGTGAACTTCCGTTTGTAGCACTTGTGAAATTAAGCAAGACGGTATCCCCAGTTCCATCAGGTTTTATTTTAAAAATAACTCCACAATTACCCGTACAATTAGTGCTTGTGCCACCGCCTGCTGTCATTCCATAGAGAAAAGTTCCGTCATACATAAGATCACCATAAGGATTACTTCCATTTGTTGCTCCTGCAAAATCGAGCAGCTTAGTGTATTGCCCAAAGCAATTGATACCCGAGAAAATAGGGAAACAATTGATAATTAAAACAATTGCAATAAATAGTTTTGATTTTTTCATTTTTTGTTTTGATAATTATTTTGTTTTTTATAATTACTTTTAATCAGTTTTCAAAGTTGCATTTCTTTGTGAAAAGTATTAGGAAAAAGACTAAGTTTTTGTTTTCATCTTTATTGCGCTTTTCTACGAGCTATAAAATTGTTGAGTTACAAAGAAAGTGTCAACGAAATATTTTCTTTTTCATTTTTTTGTCTTTGTCAAGTTCAGTCTGCTCAATTTGCTCGTTTGTGTCATGTTTTTTCTTTTTATCGCTTACTTATAACGGTCACATGTATGAAACGTTGGGGATTGCGGGCTTCGTCCCTGTCCAACAAAACAAAAGCCGATGCGGGGGAGAACATTTCAAATAACCACTTAAACCCCAATGTTTTATACATGATGTTGGCTGCTGCGTTTATTTATTTCTAATGTATCTATCCATTTTTGTAAAGTTTTAATAGTTCATCCTCCGTTATCAGAATGCCTATTTGTTTCAATTTGTCTTGCTGCTTTCTAAATAATAATTTAATTTTTTCTGACTTAGATTTCCATTCACCATAATGGATTTCTCTGTGACAATTCGGGCAAATAGAAACAATATTCTCAATACAATCAATATTTTTATTGTACTTTTTCATGAAATATTCGCTATTCGTAACAGTACATGGTATTAGGTGGTGTCCTTCCATATATGGAATTTTCTGTTTAGTGATAAAAGTTTTATGAATTGTATTAATTGAACAAGTATAATTGGCAGCAATCAATGCAGACTTTGATATTCTGCTATCTTTTACTATGATTTTCCCCTGATTCCCATTCTCGATATTCAGTGGTTTTTCTGATGATTTTTTTATTATTTCGGTGTCAGCAGGTTCTGATATTTGGATTTCCTCTTGCACATCACTATCATCGTTGTCAAGTATTGCTTTTTGCTCCAAAACACTTTCTATATAATCAATAATTCCTATGTCTAATTCAGGATATGTGCCACAATAAAATCTTTGTTTTCGAAACATTTTATTATTGTAGTCATTTATCTTTATTTCGAACTTATTAAAACGATTTCTTAAATCGTATAGATTATCACTTTTTACTGAATATGTTGAAATAACTTCCTTCCCGTCCTTATCGATAAAATTGCGACTTAGCCCTTTACCAGACTGACCTGTTTTAAATATCCTTGCATTCAAACAAAATGCAATAATTTCTCGATTGTTACTTTTATTTTTTTTAGAGACATAGACTACTAAAACATTATCGATATACTCATCGTTTTTGCTTGCTCCGAATTTAGTTAAAGCAATACCATCTCTCGGTGGACAATATCCATAAAAATTACTATCAACAGGATTTCTTACTAAATTGAATAATTCATGACCAGTATTTTTTTCATTGTAGCTTCCTGCATATAAGTCAACTACAATAATTCTTTTAGTATTAATATTGTTCTTAAAATT
Organism: Bacteroidetes bacterium GWA2_32_17; assembly: GCA_001769035.1. Taxonomy (GTDB): domain Bacteria; phylum Bacteroidota; class Bacteroidia; order Bacteroidales; family GWA2-32-17; genus GWA2-32-17. Next base: position 10,030 of record MENF01000053.1, on the reverse strand, counting down.
CTTCATTTATTAAATCCTCAATTTAGTCAAGCTTTATTTTAGAACTTAATTCTCTAGCTTCCTGTCTTAACGTTGCAGCCAACTCGTTTATATATACACCTTATCCTACATTAACCGTTTACAACCATTTATATACATTTGTTTTAGTTTATTAAAAATTGTTATTACAAATTTATTAAATTATTTGTTACAAACACAAAAAATACTTTCATTTATTGTTTGAATTTAAATAACGTTTGGCGCTTGGAAAAAGCTGGGCAATTAGCCGCAGAGGGCGTCAAACCGTTACCGCTTTTGTACTTTGTTGTCATTGTCAAGTTGCACCACCCGCCCAGTTTTTACCAAACGTGTGTTAGCCACTGTTTATTGTTATAGATATATTGATAGTCCGAATAGTATGAATGGAATTGCAGTCAGTCCGATTACCAACAACTGAGTCCGCTTATTTATTTTAAACTTTTCTATAACTTTCCTTATGTTTAAGAAATAAATAAGACCAACAAATAATAAAAGTTGTCCAATGTGAAACGCAAAACCATTTTTACCAAATAGTTCGTCTAACGCTGGATTGCTATATTGAAAACTAGATTGCATTGCCCATTTTATTTCAAAAGCTAAAGAAATTAATGCGTTCATAGCAAATATAGTTAAAAGAATAGTTATAATTATCCAGCCATATTTTTTTATTGTCCAAAAACCGAAAAGTCCGATTGGAAAACTTAAAATTGGAACAATGTATAAAATACCACTAAAGTCAATGTTTCCAAAGTCTTGAAACATTAGAATAAATAAGTCCCATGTATTAAACAGGAAAATGAGGTAAGGAATAGAAAGTCCAATAGTAATTAGTTTTATAGTTGTGTCAGTTGATTTTTCTTTTAATGGATGTATTGTGTCAGCAATGTCGGCAACTTTATTTTGCAACTTTTTTATTTTTTCTTTTTTATTGGTTTGTTCCAGAATTTTTGCATCAAGTAGTGCTTGTGCTTCGGCAAGTTGTTGGTCTGATAGATTACGTTTTAATAATTCAGATTCGGCAGCAGTAACTGCTTCAAGTTGATAGTCGTCTCGAAGTACTGTTGTGATTTCGAGAAGTTCAGCGTCAGAACGCATGGTCATTATATCTTCGAAATTATTCATATATAAATAGTGGCTAACTCGTTTATATATACACCTTATCCTACATTAACCGTTTACAACCACTTATTTTAGTTTATTAAAAATTGTTATTACAAATTTATTAAATTATTTGTTACAAACACAAAAAATACTTTCATTTATTGTTTGAATTTAATGATCTGAACTACGAAACGACGTGCAATTTCTTGCACATTCCTGTCAAACCACTAATAAGTTTATTTATTGTTATAGTTGTCAAGTAGCACAAAATTGCCCAGTTTTTACCAAACGTGTGTTAGCAACTGGTGGTTTATTTCAGAAGTTTTTCGATTGCTTTTATTAGATTTTCAGTCTGTTCAAGTAATGGGACTACAGTAGTTTGGTCAAAAGCAATAAAGTCGGCATAATCTCCTTCTTGTCTCCAGTCAAATAAGTCTGAGTATAGCTTACCAAAGTTTTTATCTATTATACCTGTCTTAACGAACTCAGCGTGGAATTTAGACTTACAACCATTATGAGTGTGTGTTCGAATATTGTTTTTAATAAGAAGTGCATTTATGCAATAGAAAGAAGCATAATATAATCTATTAATACACGAGTTCCAACTGCTATTGTCGGCTAATATTCGAGCATCAGCTAAAGTTTCAAATGCTCTCTCAATTCGATACTTAATTAAATCATCAATGCTTTTATTCATATTCTAATTCCTTCTCTTGAAATATTATAATAAAGCGGTGTCACTGAATGATTTGTTTCCCAATCAGTCTTTGAAAATACAAAAGTCGAAATTGGCTCACCTGTTTCAAGTTCTACATCAAAGAGTTCATGTCGGTATTCCTGTTCAAGTTTTCTTGAAACATCGGAAGATTTCAATAAAATAAGTATATCCCAGTCAGAGTCGTTGTTTGCATTGCCTCTGGCGTGTGAGCCAAAAAGAATAATGTCAGCTTCAGGATTTTTACCTTGAATCTTTGATTTAATTAAGGCAATTATATGTTTTTCTTTTGAGTTCATATTTTTTTTACAAAGATATAAAATATTTCCTAATTCTCACACCACTAGTTGCTAACTAGTGTTTGTCCATAATGTCCGATTTACTCATACCTTTTTTATATTTTTAAGGTATTCGTGAAATCGCTTCGCTAAGTTCTGAATCAAACACTGACTTTATAGACAGACACTAACTAGTGTCTGTCCATAAAATCAAGAGTCTGGAATATAAAGTTCGATGACAAGGCTTGCGAAGTTTTGAAAATCAAGGAGTTTACTTATGTAAATGACTGTTTTCAAAACGAGCATAACGCAGTCAGCGGACTTTATAGACAGACTCTAACTAATGGCTATGTATAATATAACCTACATTAACCGTTTACAACAATTTATAAGCATTTGCTTTAGTTTATTAAAAATTGCTCATACAAATTTATTAAATTATTTGTTATAAACTTAAAAAAAATATTTTCATTTATTGTTTGAATTTAACGGTTTGCGGTTGAATTTGGCAGGCTTTTACTTGCAGTCGGTGTCAAACCGCTAAGAAATATATTTAATGTTAACTGTGTCAAGTTGCCCATTACTGCTCGTTGTTTTTCGTAGATGGTGTTATGCCCTATGCTATTTGTTGTCAGAGTATATTTAAAGCCAATTGATTATCTTTAACTTTCTCTTTCAAGCCGTGATTGTGTTGAGTGAAATTGTCAGTTTCAAAATTGCAAACAAGTGCTTCAACAACTGTACGCCTGTTTTCAATGCTACCACCATTATGATAGAAATGGTCTTTGGTTACTATGTTGAATTTGCTCCAAAATTTATTAATCATTTCATTTTCTCTCCAGTCATTATGATGCCAAGTAGAAAGAATAAATTTTGCTTTAGTTTCACTGAGTAATTTGAATAAAAGTTCTTCATCTTGTTCTTTCCAACCATTATAATAGTCAACGTGTCGTCCGTAGTATGGTGGATCACAATATATAATATCATCTTCAGTAGCAAGTGGAATAATTTCGGCAAAAGAACTATTGTAAAAAGTCCAACTGGGTTCAGGTTGAATAACTTTAGAAACTGAATTAAGCTGGTTTGTAATTTTAGTCACATAAGCTTGTGCAAATCTGTCTGGTTTTTTGCAAAAAGGAATGTTCCAATTTCCTTTACTTCCAAATCTCATCATACCGTTAAATCCTGCACGAGAAAGAAAAATAAAGTCGTAAGGTGAAAATTCTCCACTGTTGAATCGTGTCCGAACTTTTAAATAATGTTCGTAGCCGTTGTTGTTGGCTTTGCTTAAAATATTTCCTTCTTGTTCAAGATAATTTTTCATTAAAGGTGCAGTGATAATTTTTTGTTGAACACCTTTATAAAAATTTATTATATGTGGATTTGTGTCGTTAAGAATAGCTTTTTTGTAACCTGAATTAAATGCAACAACACCAGTTCCCAAAAATGGTTCAATCCACATTCCTTTTACTTTTGGTGCAAGATCCATAATCCAAGGAACTAACTTGGTTTTTATGCCTTGACTTTTTATAGGTGGAACAATTACTTTCATTTCGTTTTCTTTTTAGTGGTTTTTTCAACAATCATTTTCCAAAGGTCGGTTCTACCTTTGAACTCTAAAAAATCTTTGAGTGTTGTAATTTTAACAGGTTTTCCGTCTTTAATCAATGTGGCTGAACCGTGATTTATCCAATACTCATCAAACCATTTTTCACCTAATTTACTGAAAATTCCATTTCCGTTTTTGAGATCTGCAATGTCAACTATTGAACCTATGTTTGCAGTATTTCCAGAACCTTGTTTGTCGCTTGCAATTTTCCATTTTTCAGAAGCAAAAAAGTCAAAGTCCTTAATAACAGATGTTATAGACTTGAGATTTTTTACAGTTGTAACTTCGCGTTCACCAACTTTTTTGTTTGGTGTTTCATATTCTTCCTGAAGATCTTCAACCTGATAAATTTCTGTTTCTGAAAGGTCTTCGCTTACGTCGGTTCTAGTGTAAATAACTCCTAAACAATAATGTCCCGTATATTGATTGTAAGGAAATTGAATATTTTTGTCTTTGTCACGTTCTTTGAAATAACCACCATGACTACCTAATGTAAAACCTGCTGTTTTATCGTTTCGTCTGAAAGTTGTTTTAATGTCAACAGCAAATTTTACTTCATCATTTTTCTTGTGAACGAAAGTCAAGTCGGGATACCAATTTTGTTTTTCGGCAAGGATAATCTTATAGTCTATGCTGTCGGCAAACTGTAAAATTTGAGGAAAAATGTGTATTTCAAGGATTTTTGAAACGATTTTCGTGTCAGAAGAAATGGTATAAATATTTTTGTAAACATCTATGAAACCCTTTACTGACCAATCGCCATTGTCCGTAGAAACGTATTTTTCGAGCTTTTCTGCAAACTTATCAAGTTCTCTTTTAAAGTCCGATTTATATTTGTTTTTGTCTGTTATATCCATATTACAAAGATAATAAAAAAATCTTTCATTTTTTAGTCAATAAATGGTCATTTAGTCTCCTTAGCAATGGGCATAACTAGTGGCTACGTATGATATAACCTACATTAACCGCATACAACCATTTATAAGCATTTGCTTTAGTTTATTAAAAATTGCTAATACAAATTTATTAAATTATTTATTACAAACACAAAAAATACTTTCATTTATTGTTTGAATTTAACAATCTGAACTACGAAACGACGTGCAATTACTTGCAGTCGGTGTCAAACCGCTAAGAATTTTATTTAATGTTAAAGTTGTCAAATTACACATTACTGCACGTTGTTTTCGTAGGTGGTGTTATGCTCTGTTTTTATTTTCTCCTTATTTCTTCTAAAATCCTTTCAGCCTCTTTGTTGTCGGGGTTCAGTTCTAAAGATTTTTCATATGCTTTTTTGCCTTCTTGAATTTTCCCTAATTTAACTAAGCATTCTCCATAACTGTCATATGTATTATATGCTTTTGGATATAGTTTTATGTTAAGCTCAAATATTTTTAAAGCTTCTTCATTTTTCTTTTGCGACATTAACAGGTAACCAAAATTATTAATCCCATTTTCTGTAAGGTCATAAGCCGATTTTGTTAAATTCTCATTTTTAATAAAATCAATGATTTTGTCAACTTTTTTTAAAGAAGCTAATAGTTCTGATAATTTTTTCTTATTCATTATTCGTAACTTATCTTTCTGTTCAGCTAACGTTTCTACATTGTATTCTATTCTTTCTTTATCTGAAACTTTAGTACTGTCCAAGTTGTAAATTTTCCAAAATTCGTCTCCCATTTTGCGATATTGAGTTCCATAAATTTGTGGTTTTCCTTTTCTCATCAAATCTCGGTCTATGGCAGCAGCTAATAGCCATTTGTTTGTAGTTGAATCCAATTCTATTGCTTTTCTCATCAGTTTAACTGCCATTCCTGAGGCAATTGTATCATTCCCGTGTTGAAAAATCATTGCTGTATTGTAAAAATCCAAAGACGTATTGACTTTATTTGAGTCTATAAGTTCAGATACTCTTATTTGCCTTAAACCATCTCTTTTGCTAACCACTAACCAATCTATGTTCTCTGTTTTTCTGTCTGCTTGGTCTTTTTCGTATATAGCTTTTAATTCTTCGTTATCTTTAACTGCAATTGATATTGTTTCAGTTTTCCTCTCAAATTTACAAGCAAACATTAGAAAAATAATTAGTAATAAGGAAGAAAATTTCATGTTTGATTGTTTTTTAAAAAATAGAGCATAACTCGTTTATATATACACCTTATCCTACATTAACCGTTTACAACCATTTATATACATTTGTTTTATTTTTTTAAAAAATTGCTAATACAAATTTATTAAATAACAAATAACCTTATTCTAAAATAATCGTTTTATCTTTAGGATATTTAACACTATACACTAATTTCATTTTCTTTGTTTCGGCTGGCTTAATTTCATTTTTCCATGTTAGTCTTCCCGATGGCTCATCGTATTTTGCATTCGAAATATCAATTTTCTCAACTACTATATCCTTATCGGTTGAAACAGGAATCTGGTCGTCAATAACAATAGTTACGGGTTGTGTCTTTTTATTTCTTACCGAAATTTCATATCCGCGGGATTCTTTTTGATTTAAGCCAACAAGACTTTTTGAAGAAAAATCTTTCAGCTTTTCTCTTTTTATAACAATATTTTTATCTCGTCCAAGCGATAAATCGAGTGTATCGGTAGTTGAACGGGCATCGAAGTATGACTGTCCCACATAGGTTCCTTCAAAATATAAATAAACATTTCCCGAAAGCATATTTAAACTTTCCCAACCGGTTACACGGGCTAACAAAAAGGCATCTTTATCAATTTTAGGAACTGCATAATACTCATAAGTAGCAGGTAAAGAAGATTTTGTCATTTCAACAGTATAAGTTTGTCCGTTACAAGGTATATCGTAAGGTTTTGAAATTTCAAATTCAATGCTTGTTGTGCTTTCTGTTACAGAAGCATATGCACTGGCTGCGTTTGCATCGGTTATAACAACCTCTTTTAAAGAAACTTCACTATCCATTGCTGATGAAGGTGCTTCTTCCTTTCTTGCCATTTTTTTATCTTTCTGTTTTTCGTCTGAACTCCACGAATAAGTATATGGTTCGTAATATCTTAAAAACCAAGTTGATAAATTTGGTTTTGTACCGCTTAATGTTGGGTTTGATGTGGACAATGTTAACAACACATTTTCCCAGTCCTCACCTGTTGTCTGATAAACATTTGCTTTATATGCAATTTCAATCGGATTATTTACACTTTTTGCCCTTAAATCGTAAGATGGTGTCCATCCCGCTGTTGACACAAGATAACTTACTGTAAAAGTTGCATTTACGGTTTGTTCGGCAGTAACCATAACAACAATCTCGCTTGTAGGGATATTCTTTCTCGCATTTAAATTTGCTAACTGGTTTGAGATTGCAGCAATTCTTTCCTGTAGTTTTTTTAATTTTTTATTTATTGCTATTTGTTTTGTTTTAATGTCGGCTAACCTGTTACGGAAAAAATCGCTGGCTTCTTTTAAACCTGCAACGCTTACGCCGGTATTCTGACCTCCCAATGATTTATTAGTAAGAATTAAGCTTTCCTCATTAGCATAAACCGACATCATTCCATTTTCGGCAATAATCTGGTCGTTTAATTTCTCCAATGAATCTTCAAGGGCAATAATTTCTTTGGTTTTTTCCTGCTCTTTTAAATAATTTATCTGGTGAACAACCGACAAAATCGTAAAATCACCTTTGCCATTTACCTGTATGCTCTGCGGGTTTAAATCCTGAGGCAGGTCTTTAATAACAACTAAACTATTACCTACAGGCAATAAGACCGAACCTGTTCTGCTAATTGTTGCACCGCTTAAATAAACTGTAATTTCTTTAATTGTTGTTTTAATAGGTTTTGGGTCATCAATAGCAAATATGCTGCTAATGGTTAACGATAACAATAAAACTACTGTAAAATGTTTCATAATATTTATATTTTATTTTTTAGTCAAAAATAGAAAATAAAATGGTAAAGAAAAAAGATATATCGTTTACATATTAAATTTGTCAGTCCATTTGTCAACAAATATATTGTAAATCTATTTCAGGACAAGACAGCTAAAATGTTTGAACTTTGTTATTCGTGTCAAGTTGCCCATAACAGCCTGCTAAATTTTAACCGTGTGTTATAGCTCGTTTTTATTTTCGCATTAAAAATAAGTATTTACAGCAAATTCAAATTGGTTAATAAATATTTCTTTAAACGTTGTTATATTGTTCTGTTCATAAAACAAGAGCATAGCTTTTTTATATTCAATTGAATCAACTGTTCTATAAGAAATTGGACAACATTTATTATTCATTAAAATTGCATTACTTACTATTCTTGCAGTTCTTTTGTTTCCGTCAACAAATGGTTGTATGTATGATATTAATATCAATAATAGCAATGCTTTTTCAAATATATTTTCTTTTTTATTAACTAAGTCACACATATTTGTCATTGCTTCAGTAATTTGAAACTCATTATCTAATGGACGATAATTAGTGCCTGATATACCCACTCTTCTTTTTCGTATATTTTTTTCTATAGCTAACTCCTTTATCAATATGCTATGAATATCTTCAATCTTTGAAATTGTTAAAGGAGTCAAATAATCGGGATTTTCAATTATAAAATCAATTGCTTCTTTATGATTCAATATCATTATTGCTTCTTCTTTTGTTTTTCCAGAGGCTGTTTCCTTTTCTTTCAGTAACCGTTCTGTTTCTAATAGCGTGTATGTGTTCCCTTCTATTTGAGACGATTTCCAACTTAAATCAATAGCTAATCGTTCCAACTCTTTTTTATATTCCGATTCTGTATTTTGCGATATATTTTTTTTATATTCTTTTTGAAGGGACATTAATTTTATTAATTCATTGTCTGTAAAAACACTAACCTTACTTAATACTTCTGTTATCAGATTTAAATTAAAACTATCTTTAATTTTTCTTTCATCAATCTCTTTATTGTAATACTTTTCAATATCAATTGGTTCTAGTAACTCATAAGCTGGTGAGATTAGATATTTTGTTCCTTTTCCTTGTCCCTTTGTAAAAATTAAATTTTCAATAGTTAATTTGGACAAGATTCTTTTTACTGTTGCATAGCTTATAGAAGTTGAAAAATCCTCATGAATTTCTTTTGAAGAACATTCAATTCTTTTCTTAATTATGTCAAGTATTTCAGTTTCTCTAATGTTTAACATGGTTTATATTTTTAAGCTCACAAATATAATAAATACAGCTCAATAAACAATACAATGTGAGCTTTTCTTGTCCTCAAAATGAGCTATAACGGTTCAATGTTGGATTTGGCGGGCATTTTTTCTTGCAGTTTCCTGTCAAACCGCTACAAATTATTTTACTTGCAGATTGTGTCATACCGTTCCCTACCCGCTAAATTTTTGCATGGTGTTATAGCCATGTGCATTTTTTCTTTATAAATAAGTGTTTTGTTTTTTATAATGCAATATACAAATTTTGGTAATATTTCTCTATAACATAAATCCAACCTTTATCCCAGCAGCATTTAAACGTCTTTTGCTTGGCGTTGCATATAACTGATAATTGTACTTTATCTGAAAATCCAGATAAAATCTCTTTGCTATCTTAACTGTAGACCCAAGACCAGAAATGCCAAATGATGTTAAATTATTCCATCTGCTTGACCATTCGCGATAATAATATTTTGTAACTTCTGTAGCCATCAGACCTATTGAAACCCCAGCGAAATAATATAAAGCTATTTTATTACTTCTAACAATATTTAATTTAGGAAGCAAAGTAAAAGTGAAAAAATAATCTTTGTAAAAATATTTATGACAATCAACGCATGTATCACGAGAATATTCATCTGGATTCCAAGAAAGGCGTGTTACATTCACTTTGCTTGCGGTTCCGTCGTAATAATATTTATCAAAATTAAAACCCAGCCTTATTGCAGTCCGATTTTTAAAGAAAGTTTTTGAAACCGCTTCGAGGGAAAATTGATATCCAACCTTTGCCTTTTCTTTTGGATCTATGTAATAAATAGAACTCTCTCGGAAATCTCCTGGATCATAGTCAATAGGTATAATTTTACTCCCAGAATTAAAACTGATAACTTCTGCCCAACATACAACTATTTTCCATTTTGTATATAATGCATTTGATCTACTAATACTATCTTTTGATTCCTGCCCATAACCTATCCAACCGACCATCAGAATCAAACATAAAACAAGAATTATGTGTTTAAAGTAATTCATAGTAGCTTGAGTTTGTCACATGCATTCTGACTAACGTTTTTATAATTACCAGTAAATTAATTAGTTGCAATTCCTAAATCTTCATTAGTTAATGCAAATTTATCGATTTGTTTTTT
>MENF01000052.1 GCA_001769035.1 Bacteroidetes bacterium GWA2_32_17 | reverse complement strand
TTTTTAACAGCTTAGGTATAGGGTATAACCCGCAGAACCCAAGTTCCAAGAATCCAAGCCCCAAATTTCAAGACTTGTAGTGAGCTAAGCCGAACTAACCAAGATTTACGCTGCGAGCCATCTTGGGATTTGGAGTTTGAGATTTTGGGCTATACCTTATACCTCTATAACTTTTTGTATTCATAAAATGCGGAAATTTATCCCGTTTGCTGTATAGTTACCTTGGTTTTATACCACTCAAAAAAATATTTACGTTGAGCGGGATTTTCGCGAACTTTATCATACTCCCATGGCAAATCGGGATAACATAATAAATATAATGCTCGTTCTGAGTTTTTAATAGTTTCATCAATCTTATCGGGAAAAGTTTTATAAACGTGCAACAACCAAACTTTTGTAATAATTAAATCAGTATCTAAAATTAATAATTTGTTGTGTTCTGAAAATTCATTTTCTATTTGTTTTTTTGCAATGTGCAAAACATCATCAATTGTATATTTATGTTTTTAAATTTTCGATATATTTACGTGCATATTCAGGAATCCATTCTACTTTATAATGTAATGCTAATTTCTGGCAAAGTATTGTTTTACCTGTAGATTCTGGTCCTATAACAACAATTTTTTTCGACATTTTAAATAAATATTGGTTCAACAACTTTAGGGCAAACATTTTTACTGTTTCCAAGTTTATAAAATTGATTTATTGCAGATTTACCATCATTACCCAAATCAACGCTATATTTATTTACATACAAATTAATATGTTGCTTTGTTACTTCCTCTGACGTTTCCTGTGCACTTTGTTTAATATATTGTTTTGATGCCTCTGGATTTTTATTTGCAAATTCGATACTATCTCTAATTATTTGAGAAATATCGTTTTTTATATTTTGTGATAAATTTCGTTTAATTGCAATAGCTCCTAAAGGCAATGGCAAATTATTCTCTTTTTCCCACATTTCGCCCAAATCGGCAATTTTTAATAATCCTCTTTTTTTGTAAGTAAAACGCGTTTCGTGAATTACAAGTCCGGCATCAACTTCATTTGATTGTATAGCATCTTCAATATCTGAAAATAAATATTCGTGGACATTGTTTTTTTGTGGCTGCCAGAAAATATTTAAAAGCATATTTGCCGTTGTATATTTTCCGGGAATTGCAATTTTAATATAAGGAACCTCATCGGGATAAATTTTTCTTTTACTAACTAAAAGAGGACCATTTGCAAAACCAAGTGCTGCTCCAGAATTAAGAATCTGATAATTTTCAGATACATAAGCAAAAGCATTAAAACTCAGTTTTGTAATATCTAATATTTGTTCAAAAGAATTTTTGTTAAGAATTTCAACATCAGCCGTTTGAACATCAAACGAATATCCTTTTAAGTCAATCCTTTTATTAACTATTGCATCAAAAATATAGGTGTCGTTCGGGCAGGGGGAAAAACCGAGGTTTAATACCATAAATTAAAAAAATAATTTTAATTGTTAAAACAATAAGAATTAAATTGAATTTAAATACTCTGAAAGCAAATTTGACTTAGTAAAATGAAATATCGGAAGTTTAACATATTCCCTGTTAATTTTATTTTGCGTTCTTCCAACGGCATTAAGTAATTTTATAATATCTTTTTTGACATTTAACATCCTAATTGAAATATCATCTTGCACTTGTCTTCTTTCTTCAATATAAATATAAAATTGGTCGGCAAATGACCTTGACATAAATTCAACTTTAGAAAAATCTAATATGATTATTTTATGCGAACTTGCTGAAATTAAATCAATTAGTGATAATGCAGATTCACGGGTATTTAAAGTTCTTCCTATTTTATCGTATATTTTTATTTCTAATTTATTTTTCATTTTACAAATATAGTTTATTTTTTTCAAATTATTATTCGATGTAATCGTAAAAATTAAATTGTGAATCAAAACACATTGGAAGACGTATTGCAATATAGCATCCTTTATAATAATGTTTTTCAGATAATTTTATTATTTCTTGTTTCTGAAAATTCTGATAAAGGAAAGCTTTACCTGATAATATGAAAATTTTTCCTTTTAATCCTTTTACCAACATTTTTATAGAAGTTGAAATGTCAAAAACCCCTGCTTTCTGGAATATCTTTTGTAGATTTTCCAAAAACAGCATAATTTAAAGCTTCTTCATCATTTTTAGGATGATATTTTTCAGTATCCAAATATGATTTTAAAAATCCTTTCCCTGAATCTGCAAAACATAAGTCAATATAATTATTTTGTGCATAATATCGCGATATTAAAATTCCAAATTTTGAATCTGAATGCTCAATTATATTTTGTATAAATTCGGTTATTAAATATTGTACAACTTTTAAATAATCTCCTTTAAGTTTTAACTGCATTTTCAATATTATATTAATTTCAGAAATCAATTTCTCTAATTTGTTATTTTCAGAAATTGACACAGGAAATTTAATTAATGGAATAAAAGAACTATATTGAAATGGTTTTAATATTTTTTCAAATTCTTCAATATTATAATCCAATCCATTTGGAAAATAAATATTGTTAAAATAATTATTTATAGGTAAAATGTATTCAATTTTTACACCTTCCTCTTTTTTAGCATTAACAACACAAACTATACCTCCAATAATTAAAGGACTAACATTCTGACAATCACTAAAATCAATAATAACACTTCCTTTTAACGAATTAATTTTTAAAATAAAATTCAGAAAGTAATCTAAAGGTTCACCAAAATTACTTGAAGTCAATTTAGATATTTTTAATAGCTTTTGTTTCATCTTTGAGTTTTTATTGTTTATAGATTTATTATAATTCACATTGTTTATATTTTACAATTTAGAACTTTTGTAATAATATTTGGTAACTCTAAATTCAAATTTTTTAATGCTGTTTCGATATTCCAATTGCTTTTATTTCTTGGTTCAACCATATTTGATACTGCTCTAATTTCGGCAAAGGGAATTTTATTTAATAAACAAACATAAAAAACAGAAGCACCTTCCATAGTTTCAATATCGGGACTGAAATTATTTTTTAGTTTGTTAATATTTTCTTCACTTCCACTTGCAGTATTTACCGTAATTGCCTTAACAGTTGGTAAATTAAAAATACCGGCATTTTTACAAATAAGTTCTTTTTTTTCAGTTTCGTCATTAAAAATATTTAATTGAATAAACTTGCCATTGTCATCAATTCCAAAATCGGCAAAATTTTCACTTTTTACACTAACAACCGAACCAACAGGTAAAGAATTTTTAAAGCTCCCACAAATTCCTACATTTAATATAAAGTCGGGCTGAGCAAAATAAATCTTTTTTGTTAAATTATATGTTGTATTAACCATTCCTATTCCGGTACAAATAAATTCATAATCATCTGTACTATAGATGTTTTTGCTTATATTACTTATAATATCTGATTCAATTTTAGTAGCAGCAGTAATTAGAATTTTCATAAATAAAATTTTGAATAAAGTTAAATATTTATGATTATTTTGCAGAAAATTTTTTAATAATATGACAGAGTTAGAATTTGACCCTACAGAAAATGAAGGATTCTCGAAAATAGAACTATATAATGCCGATACTACTAAATCATTATCAGAGCATTACAAATGGGTATTAGGACTAATTGGTGAAAATCCCGAACGAGATGGATTATTAAAGACTCCTGAACGAATGGCAAAAGCAATGCAATTTTTAACTCACGGCTATCATTTAAACCCCGTTGAAATATTAAATTCCGCAAAATTTAAGGAAGATTACAGACAAATGGTGCTTGTTAAAAATATTGAAATTTTTTCGATGTGCGAACATCACATGATACCTTTTTTTGGGAAAGCCCATGTTGCCTATATCCCGAACGGATACATTACCGGTTTAAGTAAAATTGCACGAGTTGTTGACGCTTTTGCAAGAAGACTGCAGGTTCAGGAAAAACTTACTTCTCAAATCAAAAATTGCATTCAGGAAACTTTAAATCCACTTGGAGTTGGTGTTGTTATTGAAGCACAACACATGTGCATGATGATGCGTGGAATTCAAAAACAAAACAGCGTTACAACTACAAGCGATTTTTCGGGTGCTTTTTTAAAAGAGCCTACCCGTTCCGAATTTATTCATTTAATTGGCGAAAAATTGCATTAATTTACAATAATTGTTTTTCGATTTTATCAATCTCTATATTTAACAAATTACAATTTTCAATATAGTTTATTGAAGAGTATTCGTTAATGTTTTTTAATGCTTCATTAATATCAAATTTCTTTTGAATCATTTTCAAAAATATTTTCTTTTCCGAATAATAATCGGATAAATACTCCTGCTCAGTTTGCCCGGGAGTTGGAACTAATATTGCTGTACGTTTTAAAGCAATTAAATCCATAATAGTAGTGTATCCTGCACGGCTAACAATATATTTAGAATTATTTATAACATTATACAAATCGTTTGTAGATAAATGCGATACAATTTCAATATTTTGTATAATTTTTGTTTTATTTTCTTTTAGGGGAGTTCCGTTAACTATTAAACAATTTGTATTGAGCTTTTTAAATTGTTCAATTAAAATGTTTTCGAAAATTGTTCGATGTGGTTCGGGACCGCTAATAATGGCAATTATCTCATATTTTTTATTGTTATTAATTTTTTGTATCGGGTAATTTGAAAATTTTGAAAGAAGTCCAATATATTTTATTTTACTTGACTTATTTTTTTGGTGTGATAGTTCGCTAGCTAAAAATGGAGGTTCTTCAAAATCGGGAACCCAGCATAAATCGTATTTATTTATAAAATAATGATTTATGCTATTAACAATATGTTCTAACAATTTACATTTAATAGGTATTTTAATATTTATCTGATGTGTAATAAAAACTGCATAAACATTTTTATTCCACAATCCATAACGATTATCAGAAATAACAACATCAATTTTATTTTTTTTAATAATTGTTTTTAACTTAAAATGTTCTTTAATAATTCCCATTATAAGTATTGGCATCCTAATTAGAAAATGAATAAAAAAGGAATTTCTTTTTGGGTAAGTTATTTTAATTCCATTAAATTCAATAAACTTCAAATCCGGAAATTCTGTTTTAAGTATTGAAATTTGATTTTGGCTTCCAGAAATAATAACATTATGTTCGTATAAAATTAATTCGTTAATTATTGGGATATCGCGGCTTGCATGACCAAGCCCCCAGTTTAGTGGACAAATTAATATATTTAGTTTCCTTTTCAAAAATCAGAAGGCTGTCATTACATTTAAATTATGAGCTTTTAACTTGCCTGCTATTAGTTTCAATTCATCGGGTAAAATTTTAACTAAATTTTTTGCAGATGGTTCGCGGTCAATTGAGTATATCATAACATTAACAGGATTTAAAGGTTTTACAATTTTTAACCACTCATTCAACTCATTTTCAGTAGTATTATCAAACTTTTGTCCGTTAATTTCGCTACGCAAAAACATTGTTTGAACAATAATTTTATCTTTAAAATTGCTTAAATTATTGATGTATTTATTAAAATCGAATTTTGAAGGTGGATTGTTAATTATTCTGAAAGTACTTTCGATAGCAGAATCTAATTTTAAAATTGGCAAATCAATCTTTTTTAAAGCTTCTAAAACTTTAGTTTTCCCAAGCATAGTAGCATTACTTAAAACAGAAATTTTTTTATCGGCGAAATATTTATTTCTTAATAAAATAACATCGTCCACAATTTCACTAAATTCAGGGTGCAATGTAGGTTCACCATTACCAGCAAAAGTAATAACATCAAGAGGTTCGTTGTTATTTTTAATTTCTTTTAATCGTGATTCTAATTCAGAAAAAACATCTTTTCTGGCATTAAATTTAGATATAGGAATATTTTCAGGTGTCCAGCCACACTCGCAATAAATACAATTGAAACTACAAATCTTTGAATTAGTTGGCAATAAATTAATTCCAAGCGAATAACCTAATCTTCGACTGCGAACAGGACCAAAAATAATATCGTGAAATAATATTGACATTTTTAATTATTTAATGGCGGTAAATATAATAAAAGTTAAAAGTTCAAAATTATAAAAGTTTATTGTTTCACGTTTTTTGTTTGAGGTTCAGTGTTTGGATTTTGGAATTTGAGAATTTCGTAGTGGATAGTAGTTCTCTCCTTTGGAGTATGCTGCGGTTGAGCGAAAAGGAAGTGAAAAGCATGCCATGTGCATAGTGAAAGGGTTAAAATAAAAAAACAGAAAAACAATATACAAAATTTAAGCAGGTAAAATTACAAATAAGGGATATAATCTTCAAAGTATTCGATATTGTAAAACCCTCAAGGTTTAATCAAACATGAGCCGTTGCAAAAACTTGAGGGTTTTATTAATGAATATTTAATATTTAATTATTTTTTTAACAACAATTGGATAGCCTTGTGCTTGTATTTTAAGTATATATACTCCTGCTGACAAATTACTTAACGGTAAAATGTATTTATCTAATCCTTGAGAAACAAAATTTTTGCTTAAAATTGTTTTCCCATCAATATTTTCAATATTAATTAATAATGGTACTGATTTATTTATTGAAATATTTACAATAGCATTATCTGGTGTAGGATTTGGAAAAATTGAAATTTCATTAATAGTTTCAGAATAATAATTTTCGGAAACATAGCTGTAAATATTAGAGGTAGCAATAAAAAGATTTGTATTTATAATATTTGATGCCGTTGCAGTAAAATCAATAATTGCAGGTATAGTTACCAACCCTGCCTTTTCTGGTGCAACTTTATAAACTTTAATTGGTAAATTTTTTATTAAAAAACTACCAGTGCTGTCAGTCATAGCAAATCTGATTGGTTCATCATCAGAATTTAATAATATTACAGGAACATTTGGAGCTATTTCTAAATTAATATTGCTGTGCGAAACATTATTACCAAACCAATTGTTATAATAAATATTATACTCGAACGAATTTGCATCTAATATTTTAATATTTCCTGTAATGGTATCGGGTCCATATAAAATATCAGTATTGCATTTTAAATTTATATTTTGATTATCAAGTGAACTTGTAACCGTAAAACCAGTCGCATCTTTCCATTTAGTTTTGTCCCCAAAATATGTTGGTAAATATGTTGGGTAATAATTAAAATCAATATTAAAATTTGGTATTGCGTAAATAATATAATTACCAGCTTGTACCTGGTAAAACTCATAATGACCATCAATAACTATACTATATTTATTTGCTTTATAATTATTGTCTTTATCAATTAATAAAACAACCCCTGAAGGTAAAAGTGCATTACCGGCATTCACATTACCTGAAATTGAGTAATAACTGCTGATTGTACCTACTTTTATGGTATCGCAAAATGTATTTTCGCAACTATCGTATGTGTAGATTGTTAAACATACGATATATGTTCCATTTTGCAAATATTGATGTTTTGGGTTTTGAAGATTTGAAAAAGTACTGTCACCAAAATCCCAATACCAGCTAACAACTCGGTTAGTGTCAACTGTATTGGAAATAAATTTAATATTTTGTGAGGTAGTTGAAAGCTCATAACTAAAACTTACATCACAATATTTAGGCTGTGTTAATCCTATTAATGGGAATAAAACGGCAATAATTGGCAGTATATTTTTCATCTGTTTATTTTTTTTAGTTTACTGATACTCAATTTATTATATTTTTCAGATTGATGTAGAT
>MENF01000051.1 GCA_001769035.1 Bacteroidetes bacterium GWA2_32_17 | reverse complement strand
TTCTCTCAAAATACCCTAACATTACAATACCCAAAGAAGAAATAAAAGAAGATAAATGAAAACAATTCTTTTTATTCAATTATTTATTTGTGGGATTGCATCAGCACAAACACAATTAGTAAATATAAATATAATTCCACAAAACCCGACTACAGTTGATATGGTCAAAGTTATAGGTAATGCAATGTTTACTTGGGGTGACTGTCCATTGACAAATTCATCAGTAAATATTATTGATACAACAATTATTGTCTATGCTTTTCACACCGTTGACAGCTTAACTGTTATTTGTTATTCTACTGACACGATAACAATTGGAATGTTAAATGCTGGTACTTATAAAATAATTTACAATTTGGCTGGTACGTCACCACCAACAAATTATGACATTGATTCTATTATTTTTACAGTTCTACCATCAAGTGGTGTTCAACTTATTGACCAATCGTACCAAAAAATAAGAATTTATCCCAACCCTTTTAGCGAAAACCAGTTCACAATTGAGTATGAATTAAATGAGAATTCAGGAATTTCTTTTACTCTTTTTGATATTATAGGTAAACTTATTTACATTGCAAACGAACAGCAAACTGCCGGTAAGCACGTAAAAATAATAACATTCGGCAATACAACTGCAGGGATTTATTTTTTAAGAGCCGATATTAAAGGCGTAGCGCATTCATTTAAATTAGTAAAAATTAATTAATATTTTAATAAAATGAAAAAAATAAATGTATTGCTTTTGTTTGTTCTTATAGTAAGAGCAGCAACTATTGCCCAAACTCCATTTGATCCTTTTAATCTTATGAATGAAAAATGGCAAAAAAATTTGATAGGACGCTCAACACTTATTATTGAAGGGAAAATTATTAAAGGAAATTCTCTTTACGATAATAATTCGAGAGTAGGTTATTACTATGGTTTATGTGTAATAAAACCTACGGCAGTATTAAAAGGCAATACAGATACAACAAAAACCTATCAGATTTTAGTAAAAGTTGGGGAATATACTTTCGATATTCATGATGATACTGGTCAATATGGTCCCGGATTTAATATTAACCCATCTGATAATAGAGTAAGTGTTCCCAACTCTGGTATCTATTTCATAAACGAAAACTTTGCTCTTATTACTATTTCTTTCCGTCAAGAGAAGAGTAATGGGCAATTAGCTGCTGTTGATTTATACTCTTTGTTTCCAAATGCTATGATGGTAGGTTTTAATTATGGAATTCAGTATGATAAAAAAAATCTCAAAGATAATGTCTTAAAATTTCTATTAGATAAACATAATTTAGAGGTCAAACCTTTGCAATGAAAAAACTCATAATTATAATATTCGCTTTATCCTGTTGGATTGGAGCATATTCTCAATCACAAATTCCTTGGAATGATGGTATGATAAAATATATTTTGGATAGATCACCATTTATTTTTGAAGGTGTAGTAATTGATACTATGTATTATAATGGTGTTACAGGTCTTTGTAATCTTATTCAAGAGCGTGTTTCTAAAGGGAAATTTCTAATACCTATAAAACCATTAACAGCAGTTAAGGTGCAGATTATTCATGTTTTTAGGGGAGATTTAAATCCAGGAACTGTTGAATTATTAGTCACCATTTAAGGAATGAATAAAATAACCATCATAATAGCATTATTAAGTTTAATCAATTCCACTTTAGCAAGGAACATGTTTATCAATAATTTAAAAGATACAAATATAATAGAACAAATTTCCAAAGAAACTCATATAGAATTTGATCCTTATTATAAGCTAAAGAAAGAATATATTGAAACTCTTAAATCATTTAATTTAGAGTATTTATTTAATCTTACTTCGCACCCTAACCCGAATGTACGATATTATTCAATATTTGTGCTTACTCAATATTTTGATAGTATTCCTTATTTAGAAATTGCAAAAAAGCACATAAATGATACAATTAAATTAACATTTAAATATTTGGATTATAATATGAGTAGTCCATATCAGACTTATACAAATATCTTGTCTGAAGAATTCATTAGACTTATTGGAACAAGCGAATTATGTACTATTGATTTAAGAAATATTCAATCATTTATTCCTTACTTGGTACGAACGAAAAACGAAAAAGGGAAAAGAGAAATTGACAGCCTGTTAATTTGTTCATTAAATAATTTGGAACAAACTAAGCAATTATTAACAGGGCGTGTTGTTATTCCAGGATGCTATAAACAGGTTAGAAAAAAAGTAAAGAAATATCATGACCCTTATGCATTAATAGCTCTTTCTAAATATAAACGCTCATCTGATATTCATTTATTGTTGAAATACTTGAATTCTTTTGATGATGTAAAAGATAAATATAGTTTTAAATTTCTTATTTTTATTTATTTTCAACATTCGCGCTTGTTTAAGTGGCTGAATGATAATATGAATACTTATTATAGAAACAGTCGTTACCAACAAGCAATAGCTCAGTATAGATCCAATGAATCGCTTGAACTTTTAAAACAAGTAATTCAAAAAGCGAGGAAAATAGAATATTATCATAATGTAAGAGAGAGTGTTATTCAGGCAATGAAAATATATAAATCTAATATTTATAACGATTTTCTTTTTGAATTACTTGAAGAACGAAATGATCCATTTGTGCATTTTCCAAATGAATTATGGGAAGTTGATAAGGAAAGAGCGTACAGATTATTGATAAAAAACCTTGAATATAAATCAAATTGTAATAAAGATTGGAAACCTTCGGTAACAAAAAGAATACGAGAAGAATTAACAAAAAATGCTCCCGAACTATTGGAAAGATTTGAAAAAGGAATAAATAAATGAATAAACGGTGGCTAACAAAAAAGAGTTTTATCAATTTCTCTCAAAATACCCTAACATTACCATACCAAAAGAAGAAATAAAACAAGAGAAATGAAAGCAAAGCTACCTATCCTTTTTTTGTTTTACCCAATGCTTTATAGGTTGCTTGCGATAATACTATTTTCTATATTTATAAATGAGCTTTCTTTCTCTCAAAACAATATCTGCTATCCACCAAAAATCCAAGAAGTAATAGAACTGATTTCAAAAGAAGATATTATTAAAGTAAACCCAGCAGGCGTACTGGACACACACTACGTAAATATTTTGAAGACATTTGCTGACAAGGACAAATTGGTTCCTTTGACCTATCATTCTTCTCCAAAAGTAAGGTTCTTTGCTATATATGTGCTCACACAATATTTTGATGATATACCATTTTTAAAAATCGCAGAAAAACACTTGAATGATACATCTGCTGTTATTATAATGGAATGGCCAGATATTTCAGATGGTCCCATAACGAGCAATACATATAAAGAAAAATTGAATAAAATTTTTATTGAACTTATTGGAAGTGCTGGTGTTGGTTGTTATGAATTAAAAAATTCGTATCGCAATTATCCATATCTTAAACGGGTGAAAAATGAAAAAGGTATAAGAGAAATTGATAGTTTATTAATTTGCACACCAAACAAACTTCAGCAAACTCAAAATTTATTATTGGGTCGTGAGCCAATTAAAGGTTGTTATAAATGTGTCAAGAAAATGGTTCGGAAAGATAATAATTATGTTGCACTTGTCGCTCTTTCAAAATTCAAGAAAAAAAAGGATATTCATTTTATTCTATCGCATCTTCCTCCGTTTATCCCCAATAACAAGAATCTTTATTTCTTTTTACCTTTTATTGAATTCCAACATCCCGTAATGTTTAAATTTTTTAAAAAAAAATTTAGTATATGCTTTAAGTACGATCTTTATTCCAATGCAATTGTTAAATATAAAAACACAGAAGCTTTGGAATTACTTAAAATGGTGGTTGAAAAATCAAGAAAAGATTTGACCAAAGGGGAGTGGGATTATTTACGACAAAATTTAATCAGAGAAATTTGGGCAAATTTTTCTGACCTTTATGCTAACCTATTGTTTGACCTGCTTGAAGAAAATCCAATGCCATATCATATACAATTCGCTAATGTTCTTTGGAAAATTGATAAGGAGCGTACTTATCAATTTGTTTTAAAAACGCTGAGTTTTAAGACAAGTTGCAGAGGCAGTTGGAAATCTGATTATTTTATTGATAAAATAAAGCGAGATATTAACAAATATGCTCCCGAATTGCTCAAGAGGTTTAACAAAGATGTTCTCACAATTGATTGATACTAATTATATTCATAATATAGGTTATCAGGTAATTATTTGATTATTGATGAATGGTTTTGTTTGATAAGTCATTTATTTCCAAAGAAGAAGTATATTAATTTCTCTCAAAATACCCTAACATTACCATACCAAAAGAAGAAATAAAACAGAAAAAATGAAAACAAAAATATTCATACTAATATTTCTTTGCGGATTTTATTTTTCATCAAAAGCACAATCAACTAATGCATTTAATTTTACCATTATTGACACCGAAAACGACACATTTCGCTTATTTAATGTTTTAGATGATGGTTATTTTGTACTGATAGATTGCTGGGCAATGTGGTGCGGTCATTGCAGATTAAGTACACCCGCATTAAAATCATTTTGGCAAAAATATCATTCCGACAGTAGTTGCTTCTATATTTTCGGAATGGATATATCTTCTAATGAAACCACCGATAAAGTAATCAAATACAAAAATGACAGCTTAATTTCCTATCCAATGTTTGCTATGGACAACAATAATAACAAATTATGGAATATATGCAATCAACTTACTGCAAGTAACAATATTCCCCAATTTATTCTACTCGGGGCTGATAAAAAAATAAAATACCTCAGGATTGGTGGCATAGGCGACATTAACTCTATTCCTGCTCAATATTTAGATTCTCTTATTGGCAGTTTCCTTGAAAATAATACTCTTTGTCCACATAACCATTTCCCATCTCAAAACACCGAACCAAAAATCACCATTTCGTCAAACCCAACATGCGGAAATATAACAATTAGCAGCAATAGTAATTTTAATTCAATAGAAATTTATAATATTTTTGGTGAAACTATATACAAATTAACAAATCTGTTTACTTGCCAATCAACAATTGATATTTCTACCCATCCTGATGGTATTTACTTTCTTTTCGTCAACGTCAACGGAAAAATGCAGTCATGTAAACTGATTAAATTGTAATGCGAATCAAGGGTTGAATTTTTTTTCGTTCCGTTAGGAACGGCATATTGGTAGAAAAGATAATCATATATAAATCAATAGTTCCGTAGGAACGAAATATTTCAAATATATCATGCCTACGGCATTTATGTTGGTATGTGTTTTTTATTTCTACCAATATATTGTCCCTACGGGACTTTTAGATTTTAACCCTTAATTCGCATTTGTAATTAGTCGTCCCTTAAAAAGTATTCAACAAATTAATATCCAGTTAAATAATGTTATAAAACAATTAAAAAAATTGCAAGAAATAATATTAATACAGTTAAAACCTTGCATATTTTCATAATATATTTATTGTAATAAGATCGATTTTCCCTATTAGTTTTAATCGAAGCATTGCGGTGGGTTGTCCACGAACTGTGCGAACTACAATTTTTGGGCAAATTATGCACGGTGTTACAACAAAGCTATTTCATCTATCAAACTCCTAAATTTGAATTAGTTAAAAAATTGGAGTTGGACTTCGTGGAGGGTTTTTTGTTTCTTTTTTAGTGGTGAAAAAAGAAAAATAAAAAAAATCTAAATTAAAATTACCAATGACTTTAATTTTTAAAAAGGGTTTTTAAGGTTCGACTATTTATAATCTGTTACTTTTTTTTTGGAATTTGTCGTTTGGAATTTGAAAGTTAGAATTTGGTATTTAAAAGTGCATTGTCATTCATAGTCATTCATAGTCATACAGTTGTCATACATAGTCATACAGTTGTCATACATAGTCATACAGTTGTTTACCGCCTGCTGCCTGCTGCCTACTGTTCACTATTTTATGTTTTGTTATTTGTTATTTGAAACTTGGTTTTTGGCATTTGGAACTTGGTATTTGGAACTTGGTATTTGGAATTTGGTATTTGGAATTTGGTATTTGGAATTTGGTTTTTGGCTTTTGGAACTTGGTATTTGGAACTTGGTATTTGGAACTTGGCATTTGGAACTTGGTATTTGGAACTTGGTATTTGACATTAGCTTCTTCCGGCTTTTCTTATTCTCAAAACAAAGAAAATCAAAAGTGATAAAACTCCTAAAGATGCGGCAGATGTATAAATTATTTTATAATCGGAATTTAACTTAACCGGAGCTTTGTTACCAACCATAACATAGCCTGCCCAGTATAATGGATGCGAACCTTTAGGTCCTGAATTTAAAATATATTTGATTTTAGCTTTTTGCAAAGCTTCCGATTTATTGTTTCCTTCGGAAAGATTTTTATAAAATGCTCTCATTAAATTGGTGCTGCTTAAATCCTTTACCGACCATAATGTCATTACTACGCTTGGGCAGCCGGCATAAGTAAAAGCTCTCGCTATACTCATAACTCCTTCACCGTTTCGCAGTTTCCCGGTACCTGTGTTGCATGCACTCAATACTACAAGGTTCGCTCTTAATTGCATATTATAAATTTCCCGGGCATATAACAAACCATCTTCACCCGAACCGCCATTTTCGAAAAATAATTGCGAATTTAATGGGTCCGAATTGTCAGTTTCGCCATGCATTGCCAGATGCAGTATTGAGTATTCACCTGCCGCTCTTTTAAACATTGATTCCGATGACTGTTTGCCATATAATACATCTCCTTTAATAATCGAATTAATATTTAAGACTTCTTCTTTTGCTCCTTTTAAAGATGCGTTT
Source organism: Bacteroidetes bacterium GWA2_32_17 (assembly GCA_001769035.1). Classification (GTDB taxonomy): domain Bacteria; phylum Bacteroidota; class Bacteroidia; order Bacteroidales; family GWA2-32-17; genus GWA2-32-17. The sequence goes on along the minus strand of MENF01000051.1, from coordinate 10,258 downwards.
CCTGCTCTTGTTATTAAACCGGCTATCAGAGTATTGGAAGTTTTATAATCAGGTGCAATTGCTAAAAGAGCTTTTTGTGGCTCGGCTTTTAAATCGTTTTTTGAGTTGTATAATGTTGCTGAATAAGCATAGCTAATCTGATAATCAAATACCATATAATTTAACTTCCCGTAATCCGCTTCTATAAATGAGTCATTTTTCTGAACCAATGTTTCAAAAGGTAAGTAATTTATAATTCCATCAGCCGAAATAATTATTGACTTATTATTGAGCTGTTCTTTTATTGGCTTTATAAAACACGAATACAAACTATAAGATTTGCTTTTAAGCGAATTTAATCCTTTGGGGGTGGCTGATTCTAAGTTATAAACTGAAATTTCGTCCCGGTATTTATTTATTGATTCAGCAATGTTATTATAACAACATTCAAACTTGTTAAAATACTTTTTATTTTTCGAAATTACAATTGAAAAAAGTGCAGAATCTGATAAATAATACTCAATAAACGATTCATTATCTTGCAATTTGTTTTGAACCTGGTTGATTGTTGTTATTTGAGGAAATAACCATGTATTGTAGTAATTCGGATATTTGTTTTTTAATAAACTGAAAAAACTTTCCTGAATGTCAATCAATTGAAATAAATGCGTATTCAGTTTATATTTAATATTATTTGCAGAAAACATATTCTCAGAAATGTTTTTCTCTAATTCCGAAATTTCTTTTCTCAGCCGCTGGTCATAAGCAAAAATAACAGAATAATCTCCCTTGGTATGTATGTTCGACTGTAACGATACTTTCTCCAATAAAACTGATGCCCTGCTTCGCTCGGTAATATTGAAGCCAATATTAATGTACCCGTTGTTATTTGTACAACTGTATAAATCGTAACTGGCTTTAACAGCTTGGTTATAAACTTCTCTTTCGTTTTCCGATAAAATCAGCTTTCCCTCATCAAACTGGTAATCGCTTCTTGATTTTTCGAGATGGTTAATTACTTCTGAATAACATTTTAAACTTTGTTTTAAAATGTTTTCCTTATTTATTCCCTGTTCATTCGACATATTGTAAAGCACCAATGCTTTCCCCTTTAATGCACTTATATATTCGGGAAGATATATTACTGAAGATGGAGCGGGAAAAAGTTCTTCATTTTTAAGTATTGAATCTGATGATGAAGATAGCAATGCCCGGTTATATATTTCAATTGCCTTTACATATTGTTTATTTTCAAAATAAATACCGGCTAATGATGAATATGCCAAAGAAGTTGATGCACTTTTATTACCCAATACCTGTGTAATTAAACTGCATGCTCTTTCTCCCATTTTAATGGCTTCCTTTACTCTGCCGGTTATTGAAAGCAATTCGGAATAATTCTGCAAATCTTTTGATAAATTTAATTCATTAACCGGTTTTTCACTTTTCCTGTATTTTATTGCCTTTATAAAACTTTCTTCGGCTTTTATGTATTTACCAAGTCTTTTATAGGTAAGCCCATAACCATTATACAAATCGGCTTTAAAATCATTATTAATAAAATTAATATAATTTGAAGCCGAATCTAATCTTTCCAATGCCTTATTGTAATTCTTACTTTTAAAAGCATTTACATAAGAAAAATGCCATATATAGTACTGCTCCAGCTTTGCAAGTTTTTTATAATTATTCAAATGAAACAATGTCTTTTGAATATAAAATTCCGCTTTCGAGTAATCATTTATTCTTGAGTAAATCAATGCCAATCTATTGCTTGTATAAGTCAAAAACTCTTCGTTTTTTAATTTCTTAAATTCGTAATAAGATTTTTTTAAATAAAATATACTTTTTGAATATTTTTCTAAATACTTATAAGAAAGTCCTATACAATAAAAATTATAAGCTTTAGAATTACCATTTAAAATATTTAACTTTTCTAATTTACATATTAATGGTTTTATCTTATAAGTATAAAAACAACCTTTTTTATTTTCAATAATCTTTTTTGTAATAAAAGCTATTGAATAATCGAAATCCATTAAATGCTCATTAAAAGTAATGTTATTATCAGAAGAAACTTGTTTCAGAAACATAATGGCATCATTGTATTGCTCATTTTTAATGTATGTGTTAACAATTGGAATGATACTATCCAGCTTATTAAAAGCAGTTACTTTAACATTAGCACTAAAAAATAAAATAAAGAATATTAATCTACCTGATAATGCTGCAAATATTTTATATTTCATCGAAAGCATAAATTCTTTTTCAAAGATAAACAAATATAATTATTTAGGAATTGTTATGAAATATGCTAATCATTTATAATTTTCAACATCATTTATGACGTTGAAATAAAACAACCAACAAATCGGCTTTAGCCAAAAACAAATATCTGTGGCTAAAGCCGTTATTATAATTTCTATTTTACCATAGCATAAAGCTACGGCTATTTATGCAAAAATCAAATAAGTAATGTGTAGGAAATAAGTTCCTACAAGGCGCATAAAAATTTTAAACCGCAGCATACTAAAGTATGTGAGGATTTAAAATCTTTTATAGCAACGCCGTAGGAGATTATTTCATGCACGTTACTAACCATGTTATTTCGTTACAATCACTTATTTTATATTCGATAGCTCTCGGATGACAAAATAATTCTGAATAACAAAAGTAAATGGATTCTACCACTCCCTATTGTCATTACGAATGGACGAGGAATCTGTATTATTGAAAAGATTACTCACATTTTAATTTTATAGTTCGACATGCTCACTACAAGTTTTTCAAGGTGCTTGCCCTGTTAGATAGTTAAAAAAAAGAGCGAACAATAAAAGAGCAATTATCTAACAGGGTGAATGAGATCGCTTCGCTAAGTTCTTCGCAAATCTTCCGATAGCTCCCGAAGCTTCGGGACGGAACAGAATGACAAAAAACTCATATCCGATAGCTATCGGATGACAAAAAAATAAAATCTATCCATTTTACCAATGCTATAATTTATGTTTATTTCTTTGTCGTTCCGAAACATCGAAACTCCCCGCAATTGCTTTTGGTATTGACTTTACATACAAAATCGCTATTTAGAATGAAAATAAATTACGTGCAATGAGCATTTTTTTGGGTAACTATTTTCCATCATTTGTCACTATGTAAGTGTAAAACCAAAAATTTATGCTTATGAAAAAGTTTCTTAAAAAAATCGGAGTTGTAATAATGATGTTATCATTAATTACAATTAGTTATTCGGCACAGGTTAATACATTGCCGGAAGATCCACCAACAGGTGAAACAATTCCACCTCCACCACCTCCAAAGTAGAATTTGTTAAAAATGAAGTTAGGGAGTTAACTCTTTAATTTCATTTTTATAATATCTGTAAAAGAAAAATTTTAAACAAAATAATAAATAAACAGGGAAGCCGAAAACTGTAGAGAGTAGGCAAAAATTAAAAAATAAAAATTATGCCTTTTTATTATGAAAAAGTAAAAGACCGATTTTACATTGTAGCTAAAGGACGATGCGAATGTTGCGGAAAAGATTTAAAATGGGATAATCGTGATAGAGGTATAGGAGCATGGCATGCTCATCACGTGCATCCATTAAAAGATGATGGAAATAACGATTTAATTTCAAACATGGCAATTCTTTGTGTTAATGAGCCCGAAAATTGTCATTTTAATCAAGGACATGGTGGAAAAGAACAGGACGCACAACCAAAAACAACGTGGAAAATAACAAGACAAGAAAAGTAATCCGGAAAATAATAAACAAAAATTAAAATTATGGCTTTTAATGATGAAGATGTAAGATGGCAGTTTTATTTTATAGCAAAAGGGCAATGCCAATGTTGCAATAAAGATTTAATTTGGGAAAATCGTGATAAAGGTTTAACAGGAGCATGGCATGCTCATCACTTTAGTAAATTTAAAAATGACCTGAATGACTCGACCTGTAATATGAAAATTCTTTGCATAAATGAGCCGGAAAATTGCCACTTAAACCATGGGCATAGAGGGCGAAGGTAAAAAAACAGAAATACATAGAAATACATTGTTGTCATTCTGTTCCGATATCTATCAGATGATGACGGTTTAATTAGTGCTTGTCTATAAAGTCAGTGTCTGAACTATAATGTTCGAGTTTGAGGCATGCGAAATTTTGAAAACCAAGGAGTTTACTATAGTAAATGACTGTTTTCAAAACGAGTATAACGAAAAAATCGGACATTATGGTCAGACACTAATTAGTGCTTGCCTATAAAGTCAGTGTCTGAACTATAATGTTCGAGTTTGAGGCATGCGAAATTTTGAAAACCAAGGAGTTTACTATAGTAAATGACTGTTTTCAAAACAAGTTTACCCCGTAGCGAAGCGTACTGGGGCATAACGAAAAAATCGGACATTATGGACAGACACTAATTAAAGTTTAAAAAAAATAATTATGGCTTTCTTAAATGAAGAAATAAAAAAGCGTTTTGTTATATACTCTAGAGGTAAATGCGAATGTTGTCAAAAAGATCTGATTTGGGAGAATCGTGATAAAGGCATAAAAGGAGCATGGCATGCCCATCATGTGAAACCTCTGAAAAGTGGAAATAACGATTTAATTTCTAATATGTCAATTCTTTGCACTAACGAACCCGAAAATTGTCATTTTAATCAGGGACACGGTGGAAAAGAACAGGAAGCACAACCAAAAACAAAGTGGAATAAAATAAATAAATATGAAACAACAAAAAATTAAAAACTCTTTAATATTAAACCGCCCTCCTTAAAAATCATGACTTTAAATTGAGGGCATCTCTAATAACTTGTAATCGTCATTCCGTCTTGGTTTTATTTGGGGCAGCATGACTTTAAATTATAATTTTTTAGAAGTGGCCTTGAGTATATTTTCCTTTGTTTATTACAAAATAAAACATTTGAAAAGACTCAAAAACATTTATTATTTTTTTAATCATTTTTATTAATTAAATTTACATATTATGAAAAATAAATTTTTTATATTAATCACTTTTGTTCTTTTTTCATATGTATTGCAGGCAAATACTTGCAGTACTGCAACAGGAATAAGTATTAAATCCAATCAACAACCTGACACATTCCAGATAAGTTCAACTGAAATGTGGTTTACGTTTACAGGTAACGACACCGCAACATTCTATATTAATAATTTTATTAATGGCACTTTTGCAGGAATAAATCAGGTTGACTTATACTCAGGAAGTTGCATAAATTTAACTTCACGAATAAGTTTTCCAACACAGGACACATTAATAATGTTTAAGTACATATTTATTGCAGGTACTCAATATTATATAAAGCTTACAAGACCGTCGGGGCTGAGTACTTATAATTTTTCTATTTACGGTTCAACATGGGTAAAACAGCCTCAATTTCCATGCGATTTAGGACTCTGCGAGCATATTTTAAACCCTACGTTTTTTTTAAATCCCAATATGGATTACAGCCATTTTTGGGATTATCCTCCAAACCAATTTCATGATTATTATATATGCGGATGGCAGGATGCTTGGGGAACTCCGAATATTGTTGGAACTAATCCTAACTATATGGCGTTTATTTGGTCAACTAATAATACCGTGGGTGAAGCAATTGTAACAGATATGTCATCTCTGCCATTAATACAAAATAACAGTTATATGCTTCATTTTGATTATTTGGTAAGTACAGGAACCGGAGTTATAAACTTTGCGTTTTCTTCTTTACCGAATTCTACATTCCCATTACTTAATAATACAAGTTTATATTCAAGTAGTCCTTATATATACACACATACTGTTGTTAACTCTGGATGGCAGCATGTTGATGTTCTGATTACACCAACAACAGCAACTAATTTAACAATGGTTGTTGACCCGCAAAGCAGTAATAGTAATCCTTTAAGAATAACTATTGATAATATTAGTATTGGTACATTATCAGGTGTTATGATACCAACAGATGCATCATCATGCGGAAACTGCGACGGTTCAATTGATTTAACGGTTTACGGCGATAATCCGGCTTTTACTTATAATTGGACAGGACCTAACAACTTTACGGCAACTACACAGGATATTACAGGTCTTTGCCCGGGCACTTATAATATTACTGTTACTGATGCGATTGGCTGCACCTGGATGGGTTCTCAAATTATTAATGGCATTTTTACAGGTGCTGATTGGCCTATTGATTTTGTAAACACTGCCGGAGATGAAGAAGTTCAGGATATGGTTACCGACCCGAATGGTAATGTTTATGCTATTGGTACTTTTACTAATAATATAACTTTAGGTTCATATAATTTTACAAAAAGCGGCAGTTGTACTTATGGTATTTTTGTTGTTAAATTGAATTACTGCGGTGTTGTTCAGGAAGCCCGTTATTACGGTAATGTTTGGGAACCTAATTTACACATTGAGTGGTTAGCCAGCAGCGGGTTAATTATTATTGCAGGTGAGTTTTGTGGTACAATTGATTTTACCGGAAGCGGAAACCCTATGACAGCAGTTGATAACATTGATGGTTTTTTTACTACACTCAACCCTGTTACATTATATAGCAATGCAAACCAACAGGTACATATTTACAGTAATGGTACTGATATTGTGAATGGAATTTCTGTTAATGGTAGTGCAGTTTATGTTGCAGGGGGGTTTCAAGGTAAAAAATTTCAATTCAGCAATTCTACTGTAATACTTACAAATCCAGCTCAACCATATTATGAAATGTTTTTATGCCAGTTTAATTGTTACACTTCAAGCACAACCTTTGATTGGGCAAACAACTACCATTTGTGGGCAAGTACATGGCACGATATTGGAATGACAATGCAGTATGTTTCGTATCCATACATTTATTTTACGTACCAGCACAGCACAAGTCCTACCAACCGAATAACTAACCTTGGAAGAGTTTCGATTTTAGGTGGTGGTGGTCTTTTAACCCAACAAATTGGTTCGGGTACACAATTTATTAATGTTTATGATATGGCTGCCGGCACTAATGGATACTTATATTTATGTGGTTACTTAAAATCAAGTTATACTTCTCTAATAAAAAAAACTATTATTTTTTATTATCCTACTCCAAACACAACAATTGTTTTAGACCCTAATAACGTAAGATTATCCGACCAGACTTCTAATTATAACGAAGCAACCAAACTTGTTACAAATGGTTCTAATATTTTTGTTTCGGGTACGTATGATTATACTGGTTTTCAAATAGGATTTGGCTCGCAATGGTCACTACCACCTGCTCCACTTTACGGAACAATTGACCAGTTTGTTTTTAAAACAGATGCTACATTAACACCTGCAAGTGGATGGTTATCGGGAGTTGCAAGCACTACAACAAATATTTCAAGGGGCAATACTCTTGCTTACGACGGAACCAATAATGTTTACTACTTAGGTGGCACATTTAACGGCAACTTGAAGTTTACAGGAAATTTAGGGCAGACAATCAGCCCCTATGCAGGCTACGATGGCTACATTGGAAGGTTTCAGGACAATAGCGGAGCAGATTATAAATCACTGCAGTTTTTTAAAGATTCTTTAAGCAAGGCAGAAAACTCTAATGTAATTGTGTATCCAAACCCCTCTACTAGTAATATTAAGGTTGCATCTATTAAAAATGAAGCAATTACTGCAATAACAATTACTGATTTAACGGGTAGACAGGTTTATGGCAAAAATTACGAAATCAGTAATACTGAAGTTGAAATAAATATTTCATTTTTACAATCTGGAAACTATTTTGTAAATATTTCAACATTAAACAATAAATACGTTGAAAAAATTGTAATTATTAAATAGTTTTTATATTTTTGGAAGTCTGATTATAATCAGACTTCCTTTTTATTTTAATGATATGAAGAAAATATTTTATTTTTTCGTGTTTTTTTATTCATTAAATTGCTTTGGACAAAACATTGTTCAAAATCCAAATTTTGAACAATATTCTAATTGTCCGAATTTTTGGAATCAAATGTCCTATTGTCAATTTTGGAGTTCATATAGAGAAACGCCTGATTATTATAATACATGTTCCACTCTTCCTGCCATTACACCTCCCAATTGTTATGAAGGATTTCAGTATCCTCATTCAGGAAATGCTTATGCAGGATTTTATACTTTAGCAAAAAGTCCTCAAAACAATAAGGAATTTATAGGTTCCCAGTTATTATCAACTTTAACAATTGGTCAAAAATATTACATAACATTTTATGTTAATCGCGGAGGTCAAAACCAGGCTGTTATAGCTTCTAACAAAATTGGGGTTAAATTTTCAACGATACCATATTCAGATACTAACCCTGCACCAATAAATAACATTTCACATTTTTATACTGATTCTATTATTACAGATACAGTTAAATGGTCAAAAATAAGCGGTTCGTTTATTGCCGATTCCGCATATTCTTATATTATAATCGGTAATTTTTTTGATGATAGTAATACAGATACCATAACTTATTCAATCGGAAGTATTGATGTTGCATATTACTATTTAGATGATATATGTGTAAGTACCGACTCACTTTATTGTGAGAATTGGTTGGGCATAAAAGAACAAAGTGCAAATAATAATAAAATAACAATGTACCCAAACCCTTGCACAAATGAGCTTAATGTAAAATATAACAATGTGCCAAATGAGAATACAACTTTAAGTATTATTAATATTTTTGGGAGGATTGTTATACAGACAAAAACAAAAGAAACCGAGTTTACTTTTAATACTGGAAAATTGGCAAAAGGGTTGTACTTAGTAAAAGTAGAAACTGGGAGTAAGGTGGAGTTGCAAAAGGTTACAAAAGAATGAAAAATATCTGAACCGCAGATTTCAAAATGATTTAAATGAATGGCTATGATTAAAAATCTTAATCAAATTAATCACATAAATCATAAAATAATCAGTGGTTCAGACAATATTAATACACTTTGTTACGATGCTTTAAATAGTGTATATTATTTAGGTGGAACCTATAATAGCACTAATTTAGTATTAACAGGGATATTAGGACAAACATTACCCACTTCTGTTGGGTACGATGCATTTATAGCAAGATTCCAGGATAATGGCGGGGCAGATTATAAATCACTCCAATTTTTTAAAGATTCGTTAAGTAAGGCGGTAAATTCTAATGTAATTGTGTATCCTAATCCATCTAATGGTAACTTTACTATAACATCAATTACTAATGAAACTATTACAAGAATTTTAGTAAACGATTTAACAGGTAGAGTAGTATTTAGTAAAGATTGCAGTATAAATGTGTTTGAAACTAATACAGATATTTCCTTTTTACCTGCAAGTACATATTTTGTAAATGTTTCTACATTAAATAACAATTACAATTTAAAAATTGTAATTGTTAAATAAATATTGTAAATTTGGGAGTCTATTTAGGTAGACTTCCTTTTTTATTTTTTTAGATGAAAAAAATACTTTACATATTTATACAAATTATTGCCTTAAATTGCATTGGGCAAAATTTAGTTCCAAATCCCAGTTTTGAACAATATACTATTTGCCCTGACAGTTGGAGTGAATTGTCGAATTGTTTGAGTTGGAACTCTTTTAGCGGTTCCCCAGATTATTACAATGAATGCACACCTTATCAACCCCCTGTTGGCTATTATTTTGGCTGCCCAAATAATTATATGGGATTTCAATATCCTCATTCAGGTAATGCACATATAGGGGTCTTCACGTTTTTTAATCAACTTCTTAATCAAAGAGAATTTATAGGTACTCAATTATTATTGCCTCTTTCAGTAGGTCAAAAATACTTTATTTCATTTTATGTTAATCTCGGAGGTCAAGGTCAAGCAACGATAGCATCAAATAAAATGGGAGTTAAATTTTCAACAGTTCCTTATTCATTCAGTAACCCTACACCAATAAATAATATTGCACATTTTTATACAGATTCTATTATTACAGATACTGCTAAATGGACAAAAATAAGCGGTTCGTTTATTGCCGATTCAGCATATTCTTATATTATGATTGGCAACTTTTTTAACGATAGTTTAACAGATACATTAAATTTAGCACCAACTAACAATGTTTATGCATATTATTATTTAGATGATGTATGTATTAGCACCGACTCGCTTTATTGCGAGAATTGGTTGGGGGTAAAAGAACAAAGTGTAAATAAAGAAGATGTAACAATTTACCCTAATCCTTGCACAAATAAGCTTAATGTGCAATTTAACAATGTGCCAAATGAGTACACAACTATAAGCATTTTAGATATT
>MENF01000050.1 GCA_001769035.1 Bacteroidetes bacterium GWA2_32_17 | reverse complement strand
TGTTCTTTACGAAATACGAATTGTACGAATTTACGAATAAAATATTGTTTCATTGTTATTTAACCATTTAGCAATTTAATAATTTCATTGTTTATTGGTTTTTTTAAATATTTTAGCGATATGTGCCAAATCTTTTATTTTTTCGGGGAAAAGATGTAATTTACCCCTTGACATCATTTTTGGTCCAAGTGTCATATCTTGTGTCATATTTAATGACTGACGTTTATAATCTAAAATAAGTCCCAATTCATATAATCTTCCTGTATGTTTTATTGAACTTAAAAATGATTTATGAAAAGCAATAATATTTTTTGCTTTTGCATTTTGTTTATTTTCACTACGTGATTTTTGCCTTAAATAATCCATCATCGAAGGAATATCAATTTCCATAGGACAACGAGACAAGCACATCTCACAAGTAACACAAAGCCAAACAGAATGTGATTTTAATATTTTTTCGTCATTCAAATTATTTTCTGTTTGAAGCAAACGCATAACCATGCTTGGCGGTAAATCCATATCTTCAGCAACCGGGCAACCGGCAGAACATTTTCCGCATTGATAACATTTTTGAGCTATAACTTCAACTGCCTTTTCTACTTTTGCCGCTAACGAATTATTTTCAATATGATGTTCGGAATTTGACATATTATTATTTAGGATTTAATCATTATTTAATAAAAACTATACAATATTAGAATACAACTTTATAAACTGAACTCTTTCATAAGAAGCTGGATTATGGACATTTTTATGACTTAATAATCCTTTAAAATCATTGATAGATTTATAATTATGTTTTGTCATCCAGTTTTCTAAATCTTTTAAAATGCCGGGTAAAACATCAAAATTCTTTTCATAAAACAACGATACTATCTGAACTGCATCGGCACCTGCTAAAAGTTGTTTAATAACTGTTTCTGAATTATGAATACCAGTAGAAGCAGCTATATTGCATTTTATTTTTCCTGCTAAAAGTGCTACCCAACGCAAAGTGTGTGAATATTCTGGAGCAGTACTATACATATTTGAAGCTGTAACTTCTAAAGTATTAATATCAATATCGGGATTATAAGGTCTATTAAATAAGGTTAAGCCAGCAATTCCAGTTTCTGATAATTTAAGTGCAGTTTGAGCTAAACTTGAGAAATAATATCCGATTTTTAAAGAAAAAGGAATTGTAATAAATTTTTTAACTTCTTTAACAATGTCAAAATAAACCTGTTCAATTTCGCTGCTATTCTTCTCAAAATTTGAAGGCAAAAGGTAAACATTTAACTCGACCGCATCGGCACCAGCATCCTGAATACGTTTAGCAAAATACTGCCAATCGTATTGAGTACTGCAATGAATACTTGCGATTACAGGAATATCAATTGCTTTTTTAGCATCAGAAACTAATGTAAGATATTGTTTAAGTGAATGTTCTTTTGCAAAATTTGTAATATATTCATAAGCTTCATCATGGTAATATTCATTTTTACTTACAATTCCATTAAAAGCATCTTGCCATGATTTAATATTAGGTTCATCTGAATTAATAAGTTTTTCTGTTTCAAACTTTATTTGTTCTTCAAAAATTGATTTTAATACTACCGCACCCGCTCCCATTGCAGAAATAGTTTTAAGATTTTCAATTGAAGAAGTCAATCCAGAGCTTCCAACTATTAATGGATTTTTCAATTGAAATCCTAAATATTTACATGATAAATCGAACATAGAAATTACATTTTTTTGAGATGTTAAACATAAAATAATTTCAGATATTTTTAATTTAATTTTTATGGCAATTTTTATGATTTATATCAATGTTATGTAACACAAATATTTGTTTTATAAGGGTTAATATACTGATAATGTTTATATTATGTTTTTTCTTTTAATCCGATTAAAAAAAATTACTTTTGCAGATTATTTAAAAACGATGGATTTAATAAGCGAAATTAAACGCAGACGTACATTTGCAATAGTTAGTCACCCCGATGCAGGAAAAACAACTTTAACAGAAAAATTACTTTTATTTGGTGGTGCTATTCATGTAGCAGGTGCAGTAAAGTCAAACAAAATAAAAAAAACAACAGTTTCCGATTTTATGGAAATTGAAAAACAGAGAGGCATTTCGGTAGCAACATCGGTAATGGGTTTTGAATATAAAGGATACAAAGTTAATATACTCGATACTCCCGGTCATAAAGATTTTGCCGAAGATACTTACCGTACATTATCGGCTGTTGATAGTGTGATAATTGTTATTGACTCTGCAAAAGGTGTTGAAACTCAAACCGAAAAGCTTAGTAATGTATGTAGAATGAGAAATACACCTGCCATGTTTTTTATAAATAAATTAGACAGAGAAGGACTCGACCCATATTCTTTACTCGATGAAATTGAACAAAAATTAAAAATTTCACTTTGTCCAATGACATGGCCAATTGGAATGGGTAAAACATTTAAAGGCGTGTATAATCTTTATAACGAGAGTTTAAACTTATTTAGTGGGCAAGAAAAGCAATTAATAGAGGATTCTATTCAAATTAAATCAATTAAAAGTAAAGAATTAGAAAAACATATTGGTGAAACTTCTGCAAACAAATTGCGCGAAGATATAGATGTAGTTAAAGAAATTTATCCAAAATTAATTCGCGAAGAATATATAGAAGGATTGGTTGCACCTGTATTTTTTGGAAGTGCTTTAAACAATTTTGGTGTTAATGAACTCCTTAACTCGTTTTTAGAATTAGCTCCACCCCCACTATCCTCAAAAACAAATGAAAGAGAAGTAAATCCAAGCGAAGAAAAATTCTCTGGTTTTGTCTTTAAAATACACGCTAATTTACATCCTCAACACCGTGCAAGAATAGCTTTTGTTAAAGTTTGTTCAGGTACATTTGAGCGAAACAAAAACTATATGCACGTAAGACAAGGGAAATGGTTCAAGTTTAGCAATCCTACTTCGTTTATGGCTGCAAAACAATCAGTTATTGATGAAGCATTTCCTGGCGATATTATTGGATTGCATGATACAGGAAATTTTAAAATCGGTGATTCATTAACCGAAGGCGAAATTCTCAATTTTAAAGGGATTCCAAGTTTTTCACCAGAACTTTTCAGATATGTTGAAAATTCCGACCCTTTAAAATACAAACAACTTGCAAAAGGATTAGAACAACTTACCGATGAAGGTGTTGCTCAATTATTTACACATAAAGTATCGAATAGAAAAATAATTGGAACTGTTGGTGCGCTTCAATTTGATGTAATACAATTCAGGTTATTAAATGAGTACTCTGCATCATGTAGATACGAGCCTATTAAATTATTTAAAGCATGTTGGTTTGTCAGTAAAAACAAATTGCAATTAGAAGATTTTAAACGCCGCAAACAACAATATCTTGCAGTTGACAAATATGGTCGCGATGTGTTTTTAGCCGATTCAGCTTTTAGTTTACAAACTTCACAAGATAACTTTCCGGAAATTAAATTTTATTTTACTTCAGAGTTTTAATGGTTATCAATACCATGCATCATATAAACTAGATGCTCAAAAGTTTTTAAAATTTCAGTTAAGTATTCATTTACAGCTTTTACGCTACCTGGCAATGTATAAACAATACTATTACGAATAGTTCCTGCAACTCCACGACTTAATAATGCATTCGGTTTTTCGGAACCATATTTCATACGGATTTGCTCCATAATACCGGGAATTTCTTTTTGCAGCATTGGTAAAACTGTTTCAACAGTAATATCTCTTTTTCCTATTCCGGTACCTCCTGTGGTTATAATTCCATCATAATTTTCATTTACAGCTTTTTGTACATGTTGTTCTAACAATGCTGCATCATCAGGAATTATATTACTTGTAATACTTATTTTTCGTTTTCTTTCTGTAAAATGTTTTTGTAATAATTCGTTTATTTTTGGACCACTTAAATCTTCATACTCTCCTTTGCTTGCTCTATCACTCAACGTTAAAACATAAAAATTAAAGGTTTTTTGTGAATACACTAATGTGTCGCCAGATTTTAAATTTCCTGATTTTATTACTCTTAAAAAAATTCCTTCTTTTGGCATAACACAATTACCAGTTTCGTTGAATATTGCACAATTACTACCATGACATTTTTTCCCGATTTGGGTAACTTCGAGTTCAATATTATTTCCAATAAATTTATCGAGAGGTAATGTGTCTTTTATTTCAATTCCTTCGGAAGTAATATTTTCGGCAAATTCTCCGGGTAAAATTTTTCTACCCATTACTTTTTCAAAACGCAAAATACTTTCTTCGGCTAACATACTAACTTGCCTGTGCCATAATCCGGAATGTGCATCACCTTCAACCCCAATATTTGAAAGTTTAATAAATTCTACAGGTTTTTTAATTGTTCCTTTTTTTTCAGAAACATTTACAGACTTAATTTTCATTTGCTGTTCCATTATTTTTATTTTTTAGATTTCTCAATCAAATGAATTTCGCTAATAACCATAGTTTTATCAACAGCTTTACACATATCATAAATAGTTAATAATGCAACTGATGTTGCAGTTAAAGCTTCCATCTCTACTCCTGTTTTTCCTATACAATGTGCTTCTGAAACAATGTGCACTCCATTTTTTGTTTGAGTTGCTTTTACACCTATTTTATTTAATACTATGTTATGACAAAGTGGAATTAATTCTGAAGTTTTTTTTGCAGCTTGTATTCCAGCTATTTCGGCAACAGTTAGAACATCACCTTTTTTCATTTGATTCTCAGAAATTAATTTTAATGTTTCGGATTGCAAAAATATGCTCCCTTCGGCTTTAGCAATTCGCAATTGGTCTGGTTTATAACCTACATCAACCATATTTGCTTTACCATCTGTATCGGTATGAGAAAGAATTTGAGCCATTTTTTATTTTTTGTAAAATTAATAAATATTTTAAATTTTAAGAGGGGTTCTAAAAATTAGATTTTTCGAGGCGGACAAAATTTTAAAACCGGAGTTTACTGTTGTAAATGAGGATTTTAAAATTGAAGTCCAACAAAGAAAAAGCAATTTTTAGAAGTCCCGTTAATTTAATTTTTTCGCTTTCTTAATATATATGTTTTATTTTCAGATGCAGAGATAAGTCTAACAATATTTTTTTTATGAGTATAAACAACAATTAATGATGTTAATATAGAAAATACTAATAATGAAATTGATGGATTATGAAAAAAAACATTTATGAAAATCGGAAAAAAGAGCGCAGAAATTATTGAACCTAACGACACATATTTGGTTAATATTAACAATATGAAAAATAGCACAAAACATACAAGTGCTGCAATTGGTTGAATTGCAATTACTACACCCAACATAGTTGCAACTCCTTTTCCACCTCTAAAACCTGCAAATAATGGAAAAATATGACCAAATACTGCTACAATTCCAATAATTAATGGTATTAATAAATTATCAGCACTTTCGGGGAAAAAATATAAATAATAATGAACAGTATATACTAACAACCAACCTTTAAAAACATCAAAAATAAAAACAAAAATTCCGGCTTTAATTCCCAGCACTCTATAAGTGTTTGTTGCACCAGAGTTTTTGCTTCCATGCTCACGCACATCAATATTATAAAATTTTTTACCAACCCATACAGCAGTAGGAATTGAACCAATTATATAAGATAAAATTAAAAAAAATATTAAATACAATACTTCCATTTACATTTTGGGCTAAAGCCCAGATTTTTTTAACTACCCGACCTAAAGGTCGGGGCAATAGATGTCGGGGCAATAAATATTTAAAAATTTATACTATTCTCATTTAAAAACATAAACAAATCATTTTTGGGTGTCATTAGTTAATATTTACAATTTGTTAATTTCCTAATGTTGCAACCATAACAGCTTTAATTGTATGAACACGATTTTCGGCTTCGTCAAACACAATAGAATTTGGCGATTCAAAAACTTCTTCGGTAACTTCCATCCCATTTAATTTATATTTTTGATAAATTTCCTCACCAATAATTGTTTCGCGATTATGAAAAGCTGGTAAACAATGCATAAATTTAACTTTTTTATTACCTGTTAACTGCAACATTTTGGAATTTACCTGATATGGTTTAAGTAATTTTATACGTTCTGCCCATACCGAATCTGACTCTCCCATTGATACCCAAACATCTGTGTATATAAAATCAACTCCTTTTACAGCTTTTGCTACATCATCAGTAATTGTAATTAATGCTCCTGTTTCTTTTGCAATTTCTTTTGCTTTTTTAACAAGTTCAGATGATGGTTGACAAGATTTTGGAGATGCTGCTCTAAAATCCATTCCCATTTTTGCTGCTCCAATTAACAATGAATTTCCCGTGTTGTTTTTTGCATCACCGCAATAACAAAATGAAACTTTATTTAAAGGTTTATCGGAATGTTCGAGCATTGTTAAAAAATCGGCAAGAATTTGAGTTGGATGAAATTCGGTTGTTAGCCCATTCCAAACAGGGACTCTAGAATATTTCGACAAGGTTTCTACTATTTCTTGTGCATATCCACGATATTCAATACCATCATACATTCTTCCTAATACCCTTGCTGTATCTTTCATTGATTCCTTTTTCCCAATTTGCGAACCCGAAGGACCTAAATATGTAACATGTGCACCTTGGTCAAAAGCTGCAACTTCAAATGCACAGCGAGTTCTGGTTGAATCTTTTTCAAAAATTAAAGCAATATTTTTGCCTTTTAATTTTTGTTGTTCTATTCCAGCATATTTTGCTTTTTTTAAATCTAAAGCTAAATTTAATAAATAAGTTATTTCTTGTGGAGTAAAATCCAATAACTTTAAAAAACTTCTATTTTTAAGATTAAATGCCATATATCCTCCTGTTTTAATATTATTAATTAAGTACTATTTTAGTCCCTGCATCAGGATTCTGAAGTTGTGAAGCTACTGTAATAATTGCAGTACGCCCACCGTTTTTAACAAATTTTAAACAAGCTTTTACCTTTGGTGCCATACTACCTTCTCCAAATTGACCTTCTGCCATATATCTTTCAGCTTCAGCAATAGTCATTCTATCTAATTTTTGTTCATTTGGTTTTTTAAAATTAATACAAACCTTGGGTATATCAGTCAAAATATAAAATTCATCTGCACTAACTTGTGTAGCTAATAATGATGATGCAAGGTCTTTATCAATTACTGCATCAATTCCTTCAAGTGTATTTGGCTCTTTATAATAAACAGGTATTCCACCACCACCAACTGCAATAACAATATTTCCAGCGCGGGCCAAATTTCCAATTGATTTTCTGTTTCCTATTCTGTATGGCTTAGGCGAAGCAACAACTTTTCTCCATCCACGACCACCTGCATCTTCTTTATAAATTGATTTAGTTTCTGCCATTAGTTTTTCAGCATCTTCTTTAGAATAATATGGACCAATTGGTTTAGTAGGATTTTTAAAAGCAGGGTCATCTTTATCAACCAAAACCTGAGTAATTAACGTAATTATATCTACATCTAATCCTTTTCGCTCAAGAACATTTCGTAATTGCTGTTCAATAATGTATCCTATAAATCCCTGACTATAAGCCCCACAAATATCTAAAGGCATTTCTGGAATCCCAAAATTTTTTGCCCCAGCTATATTTTGAAGCAATATATTTCCAACCTGTGGTCCATTACCATGTGTTAGAATTAAATTATAATCATTTTTAAGTAACGAAACCAAATGCTCACATGTTTCATAAGCATTTTTTTCCTGCTCATTAATTGTTCCTTTTTGTCCTGCTCTTAATAGTGCATTACCACCAAAAGCAACTACAGCTAATTTCTTCATTATTTATTATTATAAGGTTGCAAAATTAAATATTATTTAACCATTTTACAAAATAAAATATTGGGTTAAAATTATTTTGATGTGCTAAAAAAATTTTGTAATTAAGTCCCGTTGGGCATACGCGTCAACTTAAGGGAAACAATGTATTCATATCCTGTTCAAAATTAATTCTTTTTCTTCTATCATACGAACAATATCGGGCT
>MENF01000049.1:872-12012 GCA_001769035.1 Bacteroidetes bacterium GWA2_32_17 | reverse complement strand
GAAAACCAAGGAGTTTACTTATGTAAATGACTGTTTTCAAAACAAGCATAACGAAAAAATCGGACATTATGGACAGACACTAATTGAAACTTGCCAAAATAGATTCGAATAATATTATTCCATCAGTATTTGATAATTCAGTGTCAGAAGCTCTTTCGGGATGGGGCATCATTCCAAAAACATTTTTTCGTGCATTACAAATTCCGGCAATGTTATCAACTGAACCATTTGGATTTGAGTCGCAACCAATATTTCCAGTTTCATCGCAATATCTGAAAATAATTTGCTCGTTCAATCGCATTGCTTTAAGAGTCTCGTTATCTGCATAGTAACGACCTTCGCCATGAGCAATAGGTATTTTTAGTGTAATATTCTTGTTAATCAACTTTGTTAAAGCAGTGTTGCTATTACTAGCTTTTATAAAAGTATTTTTACAAATAAATTTCTGATTAGTATTTGCTAACAATGCTCCAGGTAATAAGTGCGTTTCGCAAAGTATTTGGAAACCATTACAAACACCAAACACAAAACCACCATTATTTGCAAATTCAATTACTTTTTCCATAATTGGCGAAAAACGTGCAATTGCACCCGAACGCAAATAGTCGCCAAACGAAAAGCCACCGGGAAGAACAATAGCATCAATCTTTTTAAAACTTTTATCTTTGTGCCACAATTCAGTAACATCCTGTTTTAAAATATCTTTTAAAACATAAATCATATCCCTGTCGCAATTTGAACCTGGAAAAATTACTACACCAAATTTCATATAACTATAATTATTATTTTCATCAAAGATAAATATTTTTAGTTTTAATTATTCTTTTGAAATTATAAATATACTTTGCACGGGATGAAATGTTAAAATTATCCCGTTTACTTATAATTTATTTTATGTTCATAACAAATAATAAAAAAATAAATGGGAAAAAGAAAAAAAATTACGAAAGAATTAACATTAAAATTGTAATTTTGTTTGTTAATTGTTTAAAGATGGATATAGCTAACGAGGAAATTAAGGAATTTATTAATATAGTTGTTTCATTATCTACTTATGATTTTTCGGAATACTCCGAAAAATCGCTAAGAAGACGATTGGAAAAAATTGTTAACGATAACAATTGCAGTTTGACTGAAATAATAAAGAAAATTAAGAAAAATTCTGATTTTTTAGAAAAAATTGTTCGTGATATTACTGTTAATACTACTGAAATATTCAGAGACCCAAAAGTATGGCGTGAAATTGAAAAAGAAGTAATTCCTAAACTAAAAAAATTGGAAAAAATAAATATTTGGCATGCGGGGTGTTCCTCGGGTCAGGAATTATACTCAATGCTAATGTTTTTAAATGAATTTGATTTACTCGAAAAAACAAGTTCTTTTGGAACCGACATTAATTCAGAGATTTTGGAAGAAGCAAAAAAAGGTCAGTTTAAATACCGTTTTAATGCCGAATATTTACCAAATTTTGACCAAGTATTAAATTATAATCCTGAAAAAGAAAAAGTACCATATTCAAAATATATGTTTATCAGCCAACAACACGACACTATTAAAATAAATCCTCAATTATTGTCGAAAGTCGAATTTTACAAACACGATTTGGTATGCGATAAAAATATATTTGGAATTAAATTCGATTTAATAATGTGCCGAAATGTTTTAATTTATTTTAACAATAATTTGCAAAACAAAATTTTCGACTTATTTTGGAGTTGCCTCACAGATGAAGGAACATTGATAATAGGATTTCACGAAAGTATAATGGGACCGGCAGCAATTAAATACATCAAAAAAGGACAATGTTATTTTAAAAAACCTTTAAATAATAATGCATAAGTATCGGCACGGGATTTTAAACATTATTGACCGCCAAACATCTGATATAATTAAAAAAATTATTTTTAAAGAATTTGCAATAGATTTATCTTTTTTAGAAGATTTTATTTTCCGAAAAAGACTTACATATTCACTAAATTTTTTAAATATTACACCTTTAAATTATAATGAGCAAATAACTATAATAACTAACAATCAATTGCAAATTATTCTTCATTGTGTTTTTCCTGATGAAACAGAGTTATTTAGAGATACTGATATGTGGAATTTGTTAAAAATATATATTTTATCGAAGATAAACCGTGAAAATAAATACAAAATATTATTTTTTAATGCAACAGCCGGTGAAGATTTGTACAGTACATTAATATTATTGAATGAACTAAAAATTAAAGACAATTTTGAAATTACTCTCATATCTCCTTCAACATACTCAATTGAAAAAATTAAAAACGGAATAATTTCACAACCCAAAAACCGAACATCAATCTTAAATTATAAAACAGTTATTCCAAAAGAATCTATTACAAAATATTTAGGTTATATAAATAACACATTAAGCTTTGACAATAATTTACTTAATAACATTAATTTTATTAATTGTTTGCCATTTGATATAGTTTCAGAAGATTTTGACATAGTGTTTTCAAGAAATAAGGCTTTATGTTTTAACAATTTAAATATAGAAAGTTTATTTGTCGAAATATCAAAAAATATTAAACAATTAGGGTATATGATAATCGGTACAAACGAAAATACTCCTAATAATATCATTAACTCTTTTAAAATAATTTATAATAACGAAAAAATTTTTCAAAAGAAATGAATAATAAAGCTATAGTAATTGGTGGTTCGGCAGGAAGTTTTAAAATAGTAATGCAAATTATTTCGTTGTTACCAAAAGACTTTAATATTCCCATCTTTATATGCTTACATCGTTTGCGTTCGGCAAGAAAAGGTTTTACTGAAACTTTAAAAGTAAAGTCGTCAATAAAAATAGTTGAACCCAATGATAATGAAATAATTGAACCTAATAAAATATATGTCGCTCCTGCTAATTACCACATGTATATTATTGATGGAAAAATACGGCTTTCGGTTGAAGAAGAAATAAATCACTCAAGACCTTCGATTGATGTTACATTTTATAGTGCTGCTGAATATTACAAAGAAAATTTACTTGGAATAATATTATCGGGTGCAAATAACGATGGAGCAAATGGATTTTTAAAAATAAAAGAAAATGGAGGCAAAACAATTGCCCAATTACCATCAGATTGTGAGATATCAGTTATGCCACTATCGTGCATTGAAAATAAAAGTGCTGATAAAATATTAACTATTAATGATATTATAAAAAATATTATTATTTTTATTTCTTTAAATATTTGAATTGTTTTTCTAAACTTTTAAGTAACTTTAAGCCAAAAATAAATTGGATTTATGACCGTAAAAACGTCAAGTAAATATTATTTTCGTTCACTTTTAAATAAATTTGAACCCAATGCACAGCTTTCAAATACAATTTTATATTACGAAGGCGAAGTAAATCACGAAATTACATTAGCACTTGCTGCAATTACCGAAAAACATCTTGCCGAAAATTTTGAGAAAAGAATAATTCAGAAAAAAGTTTTTAACGTAATGATAGAATGCTTACAAAACATTGATAAACATACTTTTAAGCTAAACAAAGACAATCATTCGATAAGAAAAGGAGCGATTTTAGTGTCAGATTTCAATGATTCATACAGTATTACCTCTGGAAACACTGTTACACAAAAGCAAATGAATGAATTAACATCAAATATTAATAATTTACAATATAAAAAGAAAGAAGAACTTCGCGGCTTATATAAAGTTCAATTAGAAAATGGAAGACTTTCCGAAAAAGGGGGTGCTGGTTTAGGTTTTATTGATATTGCCCGTAAAACAGAAAATTCTTTAAACTTTTCATTTGTTAGCTTAAAAAACAAATTGTACTTTTTTGTATTAAAAATAATAATTTATAAAAATAAATAATATGGAAGCACTAATTATTAAGGAAACTAATGACACTCCAACTATTACTTTTGATAAAGAAAATAATAGATTTGAGATTAAGGGAAAAAGCCTTCCCGAAAATGTGAACTCATTTTACGAACCAGTTTTGAAATGGCTCGAACAATATTTTGAAAATCCTAACCCAAAAACAGAATTTTATTTCAATTTAGACTATCTAAATACAGCATCATCAAAATCAATGTTATCGCTACTTTTAATATTAGAAAGTGCAGTTACCGCAGGTCACAAAGTTGAAATAATATGGCAATATCTTATTGACGATGAAGACATGTTTGATGTTGGCGAAGAATACTCCCAAATAATTAAAGTTCCTTTTAAATTTGAATCATTCGAATCTGAAGATTGAAATAGAAGTTAGAAGTTGAAATAGATTGAGAAAAAAGATTGAAATAAGTAGAAATAAATAGAAATAGGTAGAAATAACATAATAACTTAATAACAAATAACTTAACAACTTAATAAAGTGAGAAGTGAACGTAAAACAATAAACTTTTTTAACAATGAACAAAGGTATTAAGTACAAAGTTTTAAGTATAATGAACGATGAACTAAAAACTCGAAACTAAAAACTTTTTTAAACAATATTCAATAATATATTATGTTTCAAAAAAATTCAGAAATAACAGGTACTGAAAGCATTGATTGGAAAACATTGCCATTCGGTTATTTAAAAACAGACTTTAATATCAGATGCACATTTACTGAGGGTATATGGAGTGAATTAGAAGTTTCTGATTCCGAATATTTTCCTATTCATATTGCTGCAACAGGTTTACATTATGGTCAGGAAGCTTTTGAAGGTATGAAAGCTTACATGGGAATAGATGGTAAAGTTCGCCTTTTTAGGTGGACAGAAAATGCAAAAAGATTTCAAATTTCAGCTAAAGGTATTTTGATGGCAGAAGTTCCAAATGAACTTTTTCATGAGGCAATTTTAAAAGCAGTAAAATTAAATCAAAGATTTATTCCACCTTATGGTACCGGAGCTTCTCTTTATATAAGACCATTATTGTTTGGCTCGGGAGCCGAAGTTGGAGTTAAACCCTCATCAGAATATACATTTATTGTTTTTGTAAGTCCGGTTGGTCCATATTTCAAAGAAGGCTTTAGCCCTGTAAAAATTGCAATAGTCCGTGATAGCGACAGAGCTGCACCAAATGGTACTGGAAACTTAAAAGTTGGAGGAAATTATGCAGCAAGTTTAAGAGGAATTGCAAAAGCACACTCTTTTGGATGTGGCTCACCATTATATTTAGACTCTAAAGATAAATTAAACATTGACGAAATTGGTGCTGCTAATTTCTTTGCAATAAAAAACAATACATACATTACTCCTAAGTCAGATTCAATTTTACCATCAATTACAAATATGAGCTTAATACAATTAGCTCAAGACCTTAATTTAAAAGCAGAACGTCGCCCAATTTCTATTGACGAAATAGAATCATTTGATGAAGTAGGAGCCTGTGGCACTGCTGCTATTATTAGTCCAATTGGAGAAATTAAAGATATAGAAAATAATAAAATTTACAGATTTTGCATAAATGGACAACCCGGTCCTATTTCGTTAAAACTTTATAATACACTTGTTGGCATTCAAAACGGAGAAATACCCGATAAGCATAATTGGACAGAAATAATTGAATTGAATTAATTTTAATTATTTTTTGCTATCAGATTTACAATAAAAAACTTCTTTTTTAGTTATTTGTAAATCAAAAAACTATATATGCGAGTAATTATTGTTATTTTAATTGTTACAGCTTTTTTTCAAGCAAAATGTCAAGTACCTATTGGACAATGGAGAACGCATTTACCATACTCTTCTGCAATAAATGTTGAATGTGCCGGAGATAAAATTTACTGTTTATCAACAGGCGGTTTATTTGTGTATTCCTTAGCCGATAATTCAACAACAATTTTATCTAAAATTAACGGCTTATCAGATGTAACAATTGGCACAATTAAATTTATACCAGAAGAAAACACATTAGTAATTGGCTATGATAATGGAAATATAGATTTAATTCAAAACAATACTATTTATAACATTTCTGATATATACAGGAAACCAATTATATCGAGTAAGAAAATCAATAACATTAATTACATTAACGGAACTACATATTTATCGTGTGGGTTTGGAATTGTTGTGCTTGATGTTGATAAAAAAGAAATTAAAGATACTTATTTTATTGGAGATAACGGTACTTATATAGAAGTAAATGAGATGTGTACCGATAACACTTATTTATATGCCGCTACTTCATCTGGAATTTATAAAGCTTTATTAAATGACACCTATCTTGTTAATTATGCAAACTGGTCGGTAGTTACAAACATAAATAACAATAACAAAAAATTCAGCAACATTGTTTATTTTGACGGACATTTAATCACATTATATAATGATAACGGTTGGGATAAAGATACTGTTTATACTTACGAAAATAATTCATGGGCTATTTACGATACTTCATTTAAAAATGTTCAAAATATTACGGTTTCATATAATAAATTATTAGTTACATCATATTATTCTATTTCTACACAAAGCAGTTACAAAGGTGCTAAAGATTATTATTATTCATTTGTTCCTTCATTTAGTTCATTACCAATGGATGCCGAATATTCTGGCGATGGAACAATATGGATAGCCGACAATAATTCGGGTTTAGTATGGCTAAAACCTGGCGAATGGACATACTCGCATACATATCCTAATGGTCCAAATAAAAAGAATGCAGTTTCGATTGTTGCTGGTAAAAACGAGGTTTTTGCAACTTTAGGTGGACATGATATTTCGTGGGGAAATTTATGGCAATCGGGCCAAATATTTTGGTTTAAAGATCAAAAATGGAACACTTTAACATCAAGTCAAATACCAGAATTGGGTCCAGCTATTGATTTATCTGAAATTGCAATAAATCCAAATAACCCAAGTCATGTGTTTTTTGGTTCTTATGGAGGCGGTGTGTTAGAACTAAATAATGGAAATTTTGTTGCACTTTACGATTATACAAATAGTAGTTTGCAAACTATTATTCCAAATGATAAATATTATATAAGAATTGGCGGATTAGCATTCGACCAAGACGAAAATTTATGGGTAACAAATTCGGGCAATCAAAATAATATTAACATGCTAAGTGTAAAAAAAGCTAACGGGCAATGGAAAGGTTTCTCTACCTTCAATGAAATGTTATCATTTGATATTAGTAAAATTGTAATAGATAAAAACAATACTAAATGGATAATATTACCACGTGGTCGCGGGCTATTCGCATTTAACGAAAATGGAACAATTGACAACACAAACGACGATAACAAAAAGTACATTAGTGTATCAGATGAAAATGGTGATATTATCGCTAACGACATTTATTCTATAGCTGTTGATAAAGATGGTATTGTTTGGGTAGGTACAAATAAAGGTGTTCCGTTTTTTTATAATCCCGAAAATGTTTTCGATGGTACAAATTTTTATGCACAACAAGTTAAAATACCAAACGAAAATCCCGGACAAGCTAATTATTTATTAGAAGCCGAAACCGTTACAGCAATTGCAATAGATGGTGCAAATAAAAAATGGTTCGGCACCGAAACGGGTGGAGTATTTTTAATGTCGGTTGATGGAACGCAAGAAATACTACATTTTACTAAAGAAAATAGTCCTTTACTTTCAAACTCAATTATTAGTATTGCAATTGAGCCAGTTAGTGGCGAAGTGTTTTTTGCAACTGATAATGGAATTATTTCATATCGGGCAACTGCTACTGAACCTGAAGAAAACTTTCACAATGTTACTGTTTTCCCCAACCCTGTACGACCAGGATATAATGGCACTATAGCAATTAATGGTTTGATTTCTAATGCTGATGTAAAAATTTCTGATATAGTAGGAAATGTAGTTTATCAAACCAAATCGGAAGGCGGGCAAGCAACATGGAATGGTAGAAATTTTTCGGGTGAAAGAGTTAAAACTGGCGTTTATCTTGTGTTTTGCACTAATGATGATGGTTCAAAAACTTATGCTACTAAAATATTATTTATTAATTAGTGTCTATCCATAATGTCCGATTTTTTCGTTATGCTCGTTTTGAAAACAGTCATTTACATTCCGCCATTGTTTGTGTCCTCACAAACAAAGCGTGCATATTATATGCTCAAAAAGAGATTGCAAATCGTTTGTGAAGACACAAACGAAGGCAGTGAGATTTTCAAAACTTCGCAAGCCTTGTCATCGAACTTTATATTCCAGACTCTTGACTTTATGGACAGGCACTAATTAGTTTCGAGTTTTTAGTTTCGGGTTTAAAAAGTTTCGAGTTTCGAGTTTTTAGCTCATCGTTCACTGCTTCCTGCCTACTGCCTACTGTTCACTATTCTGGAATTTGGTATTTGTTATTTGGAATTTGGTTTTGGGTTTATGGTTATATTTTAAAACTTAAACTGCATACTTACCCTTATCCCCCATTTTGCTATATTTGGATTATCGAGATAAGAAAAACGCCAAACTCCATCAACGCGTATTACTTTAAAAATATTTTCGATACCAATTCCAGCTTCAACATAAGGCTTTAAATTATGAATATTCTGACTACCATCAAGAGTTCCTAAACCCTCCGGAAAATCCATAACACCAAGATTTTTTCTTTCTATACTTCCAATTAACCCTTTTCCCCAAACAACTTCCCGCCATTTAAGTTTTCGTAACAAAGGAAATTTATTCAGAAAAAATCCATCAAAATAATGGGTATAAGTTAAACTAAGCCATTGGTCGCTTACAAACTCATAGTAATTCATTAAGTTAAATGCATATTCATCGTAAAAATAGGTTTGATTACCTTCGTGCATTTTTAAAAGCGGATAAGGCAATGTTCCAAATATTTTACCAGCTTCTACTACATATTTCGACCAACCAAATGGATAAATATTAAACCAATGGTCGACGGTTAAAATTAGTTTATGATATGGAAATGTATTATTCCATACACCATCCATCCCATAAGAATAATTTATATTAAAAACCGGATATTTTGTTCCGAGCGAAATTCTTTCAAATTCACCCATAACAAATTTCTCGTGATATGCAAAACGTGCATTAATGATGAAATCGGTGGTATAAAGTAATTTAATATTGTATGTATCGTTACTGCTATGCAAAAGAAAATTATTACCAAAAACTGGCGACATTTCGCGATGCTTAAAAATAAAATTATCCGAAAATCCCTGAAACCATTCGTGTTCATAATTAACTTTACATTCATTAACCATCGAAAGTTTATTGTTGGGACCTCTGCGTAATGCCGATGCTAAAATATTATCTTCGCGGAAAGCATTAACCGATTGTCCAAGTTGCTCTACATCATGTTTATAACTGACATACAACCCCCTTCGTGGGTTTTTATTGAACATGTAAGTTGCTTTACCAAAATACTTGAAACGCTCATCTTTTGTACCATAAGCCACATACGATTCGAGCATATATGTTTTGCTGAATGAATTACTTGTTCTTGCACCAAGTTTAAAACGATTTCCCTCTACGTTGTTAAAACTATATGTAGTAAAATACGGACCAAGCTCAAATTTTCCCCACACATAATAATAAGTTACAAAAGCATTTATAATATCATAATATGTTCTAAAGGCATGAATACTTTTTATAGTATCAACCATTTTAAAAATTCCTTTTTCTTTATCGGTAAGTTCATCGTGGCGGGCTTCGTTCCAATATGTTGTATCTTTATTATTGGCTTCGGGGTCAACTAAAATATCTGTAGTTGTTGCATAAAAGGCATCGGCTCGTTGATAGTCAATTTTATGATTTCGGAAAGTTGTAGTTTTTCGTCCAAAAAATCCCATAGCACTATTTGGATTTTCAAATAAATTAAAATCAACTATTATTGTTTCTTTATCAAGCATCCAAACAGTATTGTTAACACTACTAAACTCCTGGCTAATGTCAACACTATTTATAAAATTAATGTTTACAGTTTTATCAATTTTAATATCAATTCTCTTAATTGCATAAGTAGTATCGGTAATCCAGAAATCGCCGTTAAAAACATTTTCTTCTTTAATTCGTGGGTGAAAAACCATGTGATAACACCAATTATTATCAATAAAGGCACTGTCAACTAAAAAATATTTGTAATAAATTCTACCGATTCCAGCAACAGGGCTTACAAATCCTTTACCAAAAAGGTCAATATAGTTATCATATAAATTCATTTTAATAAACATATTACCCATAAGTTGATTTATGCTTTGATTTTGGATCCCCGAAGCATGTGATGCTTTTATATATTCGCGTTCGGCTTTTGGTTGTTTCCGGTAATAGTAATCGGCAACCGATTCAATAATAAAAACGGGCAAATAAGGTTTACCGTTAACAGTAGAAGTATCAATATATTGAAAAACAAATTTGAATGGTTTTAACACTCGTTTGTTTTTAAATTCTTCGGTAATATTATTTAAATCAAACTCTATTTTGTTATATGTCTCGTATTCGTAATAATTTAATTTTTCGGTATTGTTTTTATCTTTATACTCAAGAATTTTATCAAGCAACAAAAGAGCTAGTTCATCTTTTGTACGAGAGCGTTTTTTTACCGAAACCACAACTTCATTAAGCTCTAACGAAGAGGGGAGCATTTCAAAATTTACAGTCTGGAACTTATTTCTGATTATTTTTTTTGCATTTCTTTTGTATCCTATAAACGAGGCTATAATTGAATCAACACGTAAAGTAGTTTCGAGTTTGTAATTGCCGTTATAATCGGTAATAGCACCTACTTTTGTTCCTTTAAAAGTAATACTCACAAATGGCATAGTTTCTTTTGTTTTTGCATCAATAACATGCCCCATAAGTTTTGTAACCTGGGCATTTGAATTATACAAATTACATAAAGAAAATATTATTAGAACTAATACGTATAAAAGTATTTTCATTATTAAATATAATTTGCAAATATAGTTAATTTATTTTTGCAAAAATTACCCCAAAGTCTTAATCCTTGTTTTAGTGGAATATAAATTCTGACTGTTAACACTAATTCAAACAACCAAAATCAGTTTGTCTTAATCCTTGTTTTAGTGGAATATAAATTCTGACAAGAGTTCTCGCCACAATGGCAAAAGGTGATACGTCTTAATCCTTGTTTTAGTGGAATATAAATTCTGACAAATTGAAAAGCTCATTGGGCTCGGCTACAAGCGTCTTAATCCTTGTTTT
>MENF01000049.1:0-828 GCA_001769035.1 Bacteroidetes bacterium GWA2_32_17 | reverse complement strand
TGTTTTAGTGGAATATAAATTCTGACAAATTGAAAAGCTCATTGGGCTCGGCTACAAGCGTCTTAATCCTTGTTTTAGTGGAATATAAATTCTGACGATGTTGTTATGAAGCTCATGAAGGTTGTCTCAAGTCTTAATCCTTGTTTTAGTGGAATATAAATTCTGACACCCGGCAGAAAGTATCGCTCGCATTCGTAAGAGTGAGTCTTAATCCTTGTTTTAGTGGAATATAAATTCTGACGGAAAGAATTTACGTACACAAAAATTCAGTTTAGTCTTAATCCTTGTTTTAGTGGAATATAAATTCTGACAACTTTAACGAAGCCATCCAAAGGGGATTGGCTGTCTTAATCCTTGTTTTAGTGGAATATAAATTCTGACCCATAACATACATGGGACAAGCTTAATTGATTAAGTCTTAATCCTTGTTTTAGTGGAATATAAATTCTGACTTACTCAAATAGAAGCGACTGAAGGCCCTAGTGCTAGTCTTAATCCTTGTTTTAGTGGAATATAAATTCTGACTTGTTATGGAGAAGTACCTGGATATTTCCGAGCCAGTCTTAATCCTTGTTTTAGTGGAATATAAATTCTGACTCTGGAAAGAGAGATTGATCTTCTTAATTGGGCGGAGTCTTAATCCTTGTTTTAGTGGAATATAAATTCTGACAATGGAAATTTCTGAGGTTGCTCCAGACCAGATTGGTCTTAATCCTTGTTTTAGTGGAATATAAATTCTGACTTCAATTAAAAATTTTGAAGAAACTGAAAATTAAAGTCTTAATCCTTGTTTTAGTGGAATATAAATTCTGACTTTATAAAATAAAC
>MENF01000048.1 GCA_001769035.1 Bacteroidetes bacterium GWA2_32_17 | reverse complement strand
TCATAATAACCGTTGTAGTAGTAACAGCAGTACATCCTGTAGCATTAGTCACAGTAACAGAATAAACGCCAGCATTGGCAAGGGTTGCACCAAGTATAGTAGGGTTCTGTAATGTGCTAGTGAAACCAGCAGGCCCCGACCAACTATATGAAGTTGCAGCAGTAACATTTAATTGAATAGTAGCACCTTCACAATAAGGTCCTGTGTTTGAAGCAGTAGGAGTTGGTAAAGCATTTACCACAACAGTTGTAGTACCTATGCCAGTACATCCGGCAGCATTAGTAACAGTAACAGAGTAAACACCAGCCATAGCAACTGTTGCCCCAGGTCTGGTAGGATTTTGTAATGGACTTATCCAACCATCTGGACCCAACCAACTATAAAATGAATATGCATCAACATTTAATTGTATTAAATCACCTACACAATAAGGACCAGTATTGGTTGCAGTTGGAGCAAGTGGAGGGGGGGCAGCTATTGTAAACGTAGAATCGTATTTACACCCATTTGCATCTGTAATTGTATCGGTGTATAAACCTGCACATTTATTAGTTATAAGGTCAACAGATTCTCCACTTGACCATGAATGTATAATAGGGTATATTGCATTTTGAACAAAATTTATTTGAATACTTCCATCACAGGTTCCAGGACAGGTCTCATCAACTATTGTTGCATCAATAATCATTTGCCCGGGTGCACTAATGTTAGAACTACACCACTTATAAGGAAGTCCGTCTTGGTCAACTACCCTGACTGTATATGCAGCAACAGCTCCGCAAAGATTTGGAATAGTATAAGGCAGTGCGGGAATATTATTATAATCAACCCATGCTGGTGGTCCAAGTTCGGGAGGTATATATAATCTTATATTAATAGGATAATTGGGGGCTCCGCTTGCTAAACTTATTGTAATAGAACCATCGCATAAGCCATAACAAGTAACATCAGTCTTTGAACATGAGATAGTAAAAGCAGCTTTTGATTTATCATATCCTGTTATAGTATCAAAGAGAGGAACATCAGGAAAATTGGATTTTAATTTTATCTCTTGGCTATAACCATTAAATATAGATAAAAACAAAAAAAAGAAAAATATGTAAATAGAAATTTTCATTTAAATTCTTTTAAAACTTATACGTATTAATAATGTACTTTGTTTCATTTACTTTAAAACATTTTTATTAATGAGGGGTTCTAAAAATTAGATTTTTTGAGGCGAAAAAAATTTTAAAACCGGAGTTTACTATTGTAAATGAGGATTTTAAAATTGAAGTCCAACAAAGAAAAAGCAATTTTTAGAAGTCCCGTTAATTCTCTTTTATTGTTAAGACAATTAAAAGTGTAAATTGGTTGCCAAAAGTAAAAATTTTATTTAACCTTTTTCCATAATAATCTCTAATCTTTTAAAATCTTTAATTTCAATTTCTTTTGTGTGAATACGAATAATGTCTTCAATTCTAAATTCCGACATTATTCTTATCACATTTTCGGTAGTCATATCAATTAGTTCAGCGATTTCTTTTCGCGAAACTGGTAAAATAAAAACGGAAGATTTATAAATTTCTTTTGAAAAAAATAATAAAATATATGCAACCCTGCCTCTAAGGTTTCTTTTATTTATTTCCAAAAAGTTATTAATTATTTTATCAGAAGCTACGCTTAATTTATTTAATAAACTAATAGCAAAACTCCCATTCTCTAAAACCATTTTTTTTATATTGTCAATCGAAATAAAACAAATTGTAGAATCTTCGATTGCCGAAATGTTGTATTTATAATAATTGTTGGAAAAAATATTTATTAAGTAGCTGAAATCGTAAGGTTTTGCTATGCTTATTATTTGTTCTTTATTGTTTTTTGATATGTTATAAATTTTAATTAATCCATCTTTTATGCAGAGCATATTTTTTATTTCATCGCCCGAACTAATGATATTTTCGCCTTTATTAAATTTAATTTCAACTTTCGATTTACAAACGTATTTAGAACCGCTTGATGGAACATGAATAAACATTAACTCTCTTAAAACGCAATCTTTACAATCACATATTGAGCCCCTTGCAGCTTTTTTTTTGATTTGTTCTTCCATTTTGTTTTATGATAAGTATCACAAACTGTTGCTAAACATGCTTAATATTTATAACAGCTACAAATACGACCGTAAATTTGCAACAAATTATATTAAGTAGATAAAAAAAATCAAAATAAATTTTATGCTCAATAATTTCATAAAAGTTTATCATTAAAAATAAATTTAAAACAATGAAACGTCGAGAATTTATTAAAATTTCCGGACTCAGCCTTGGAGCATTTGCTTTATTTGACCCATCTTTTGGATTGATAGGAGAGATACCTTCAGAAAAAAATAAACGTTTTCCCACATACTGCGAAGTTTGTTTTTGGAAATGTGCAGGATGGACATATTTAAATGAAAAGGGAGAACCATGGAAAATTATTGGGAATAATGATGACCCTAACTGTAATGGACGACTTTGTCCAAGAGGAACCGGTGGAGTTGGAATGTATTACGATAAAGACCGTTTAAAAACACCACTTATTCGCATAAATGAACGAGGTAAGCAAACTTTTCGTGAAGCAAGTTGGGACGAGGCATTTGAATATATTGCTAATAAAATGAAAAATATTTCAGCAAAATATGGACCTGAATGCATGGCTCTTTTTACTCACGGTTCTGGTGGTGCTTATTTAGGTCACTTATTAAAAGCATTTGGCTCTACAAATATTGCTGCCCCTTCATTTTCTCAATGTAGAGGACCAAGAGAAGTTGCATTTGCAGTAACTTTCGGTGATATTGTTCAGTCGCCTGAACGAACAGATATTAGAGACACCAAATGCCTTGTATTAATAGGTTCTCATATAGGCGAAAACATGCATAACGGACAAGTTCAAGAAATGTCTGATGCAATAGATAAAAAAGCAACAATTATTACAGTTGACCCTCGTTTTTCTACTGCCGCAAGTAAATCAAAATTTTGGTTGCCAATAAAACCATCTACAGACTTAGCATTGCTTCTTGCATGGATACATGAAATTATTTACAACGAATGGTACGATAAAAAATACGTTGAAAAATATACTTTCGGATTCGAACAACTAAAAGAACACGTTAAATCATATACGCCTGAATGGGCTTATGGCATTACAACCATTAAACCACAAATAATTGTTGAAACAGCAAAAGAAATGGCAAACGCTTCTCCATCAGTCATTATTCATCCTGGAAGACATGTTACTTGGTATGGAGATGATACGCAAAGAATAAGAGCAATTGCTATATTAAATGCTTTGCTTGGTTCTTGGGGACGACGTGGAGGATTATACAATCCCGATAAAGTTCACATTCCTAAATATCCATCACCACCATATCCCGAACCTAAAAAAACTTGGAGAGATGCATTTCCCGGAAAATACATTTTAGCAGAAGAAGTGTTGGCATCAGGTATCTGCGATGCAACCATACCATCTTCCGAAAGAGATTGTACTTTTAAGGGATGGATTGTAAATGGAACAAATCTTATATACACCATCCCCGATCAAAAAAAGACTCTCAATGCAATTGAAAACCTCGAATTACTTGTAGTAATTGATACAATGCCAATGGAAATAACTGGTTATGCAGATGTTGTTCTTCCTGAATGTACTTATTTAGAAAGATATGACGATATAAGAAACTCACCACATCGCGAACCGAATATTGCATTAAGAATGCCGGCAGCAAAACCAATGTACAATTCTAAACCAGCATGGTGGATAGCAAAAGGAATTGCAGAAAAATTAGGATTAGGTAACTTTTTTACATATAAAACAATTGAAGAAAAGCTTGATTGGGAGCTAACACAAATAGGTTCCTCTTTAAAAGAAATGAAACAAATTGGAGTAAAAAAAATTAAACGGGAATCTGACGATTTATATTTTTTGGAAAATCAAGAAATAGAATTTAATACAAATTCCGGAAAAATTGAATTGTTTTCTACTGCTTTAGAAAATGAAGGTTTTGACCCAATGCCTAAATATACCGAACACGAAGAACCACCCGAAGGATACTACAGACTAATATATGGACGTGCTCCAATGCACACTTTTAGCCGTACAGCAAATAATCCAAATTTAACTGATTTAATGGATGAAAATTCTGTTTGGATAAACCCTAAAGTAGCTAAAAATTGGGAATTAAAAAATAATCAATATATCTGGTTGCAAAATCAAGATAGAGTAGTTTCAACATTTTCAATAAAAGTAAGAATAACTGAAAGAATTCGATGGGATTCGGTTTATATGGTTCATGGTTTTGGACATTCAGATAAACGTTTAACAACAGCTTATGGTAAAGGAGCAAGCGATTCAGAATTAATTACAAAAGTTCTAATTGACCCAATTATGGGAGGAACAGGAATGCGAGGAAATTTTGTTACTTTTTTAACAGAAAATCCTAATTAAGGAGGTAGCAGTATGAGATACGCAATGGCAATAGATACTTTAAAATGTGTTGGGTGTAGCGATTGTGTTGTGGCATGCCAAACCGAAAATAATGTGCCTATTGGTTTTTGTCGCGATTGGGTTGTTGAAGTTACCGATGGCACTTATCCAAATTTAACATTAGAAAACAGATCGGAACGTTGTAATCATTGTACAAACGCCCCATGCGTAAGGTGTTGCCCCACTGGAGCAAGTCATATTACGGAAGAAGGCGTGGTTTTAGTAACACATAACAAATGTATTGGCTGTGCGGCTTGTATTACTTCTTGTCCTTACGATGCAAGATATACTCATCCCGAGGGGTATGTTGACAAATGTACGTTTTGTTATCACAGATTAAAAGATGGATTATTGCCTGCTTGTGTTTCGGCTTGTCCAACAAAATGCATGTATTTTGGTGATGTTGAAAATCCAGAGAGTAGCATTTCTCAGGTACTAAAAAACAGGAAATGGAAACAGCTTATTCCTGAAGCAGGTACCGAACCTAAATTATATTTTTTAATTTAAAATTAATTATACTAAAAGTATATTATGAGAGAAGAGATTATTGTTAGCGGAAGAATGAATGAAGGTGTTGACCCCGTTTTGCATGCATGGGGCTGGGAAATTGCGATTTATTTGTTTTTAGGCGGATTAGCAGCAGGGTTAATTATTTACACGGCTTTTTATACTTTAACAAATAAAGAAAAAAAATATTTTACTGCCACAAAACTTACTCCTATTTTTTCTTCTTTATTCCTTATTTTTGGTTTGTTAGCATTGTTTATTGATTTGCATCATAAATTATTTTTTTGGCAGTTATATACAAGTATTAATCTTCGCTCGCCAATGTCGTGGGGTGCATGGACTCTATTAGTTATAACTCCACTAATAATAATATTATCAATACTTAATTTAAAAGAGTTAGTGCCTGTTGTTAACTTTTCTAAATTTAAAATTTTAAAACTTATTGTTATTCCAACAAGTTCTGATGTCATTAATTGGCAATGGAAGTATGCAATAGTGGTAAAAGTAGAAACCTTTTTGCAAAAAAACATTAAAGCAATATTATGGTTGCTTCTGGGATATGGTATTATACTTGGAATGTACACAGGAATATTACTCTCTGCTTTTAATGCACGACCATTGTGGAACACTTCGGTATTGGGACTTTTGTTTTTAACCTCTGGATTATCAACCGCAGCAGCATTTATAATGCTTATTTCAAAAAACAAAGAAGAAATTAAATGGTTTAGTAAAGTTGATTTAGTAATGATAGTAATCGAATTATTTCTAATTATTCACATGTTTATGGGATTTTTAGCAAGCACAAAAGTTCAAATTGATGCTGCAAATATGTTTTTGGGTGGTCAATATACAGTTGTATTCTGGGTTTTTGTAGTTTTTATGGGCTTAATTTTACCGGCAATTTTAGAGATTTTCGAGTTTAAAGGAATGCATGTTAATCATAAAATTTCTGCCATTTTAGTATTATCTGGTGGTTTAATTTTAAGATTTATAATAATATACGCAGGTCAAAATAGTAGGTATTTGTATTAATTATTTTAAAAAACAATATGGAACAAAATACAATTGAAACAGGAACTCACAAAAAAGAAAAGCCATATATTAATCCATATATTGGTGGAGTTCTTTTGGGAATAGTTTTATTGTCGGCATTTTTTATTGCCGGCGAAGGACTTGGAGCAAGCGGAGCTTTTAAAAATGTTATATCAGTATGTGCCGCTCCTATAACATCTGCCGATAACACAACAGGATTTTTTGCAAAAAACTATCATTCCTTAATGGAAGATTCAAAAAAATGGTGGATAGTATTGGAAGTGCTTGGAGTATTAATTGGTGGTTTACTTTCTGGAGCCGTATCGGGAAGATTAAAACTTAAAACCGAACATAGTCCTAAAATTTCTAAAAAACGCCGTTTAATTTTCGCGTTATTAGGCGGAATGTTTTTTGGAATTGGTTCGCAATTTGGAAGAGGATGTACAAGCGGTGCTGCATTATCGGGCATGGCAAGTTTTTCGGTTGCCGGGTTTTTAACAATGGCTTTTATTTTCGGAACAGGTTACACATTGGCTTATTTCTTTAGAAAAAATTGGATATAATAACAACGTATAAAATTAAATAATTATGGTTGCCCCTTTAGTAGAAAACGGAATAATATCTGGAAACTTTAATCTTCTAATAGCACTTTTTATTGGATTAGGTTTTGGATTTGTGTTAGAACAATCTGGCTTTTCGTCTAGTCGAAAATTAGCCGGCGTGTTTTATGGTTACGACATGACTGTAATGAAAGTGTTTTTTACAGCAGCAATAGTTGCAATGTTTGGACTATTGTTCTTTAGTTTATTTGGTTGGATTGATTTAGAAATGATTTATGTTAACAATACATTTTTATATTCAGCAATAATTGGCGGAGTTTTAATGGGAATTGGCTTTATAATGGGTGGTTATTGCCCTGGTACAAGTATGTGTGCCGCTGCAATTGGAAAAATTGATGCCATGGTTTTTATTGTGGGAATTGTTATAGGGATTGTAATTTTTGGAATTGGATTCCCAATTTGGGAAAAAATTTATACCGCAAAAGCACTTGGACCATTAAAATTGTCCGATTTAATTGGTGTTAAAGATGGTGTGTTTTTGTTGTTATTAGTTGTTATTGCCATGGCAATGTTTTATGCAGCGGAATGGGTTGAGAAAAAATTTCCACGCGACGTTTATTAATTTTCAAATTTATTATTTATATGAAAACATTACAATATCTTTCAATTGCTTTAGTTACACTTGGGTTAATAGTTGCTTTTGTACCAGAACAAATGGTTAGCCATTTTAAAATTGATAAAAACCAAATAGTAACCGAATTAAAGCAAAAAGCATATTTTATGAATCCCGATGATTTAGTTGCTATGCTTGTAAATAAAGATCCTTTATTTAAGTTAGTAGATGTAAGAGATGCTTTCGAATTTCAAAATTTTAGTTTGCCAAATGCTATAAATATTGACATTAAAGATATTGTTAGCGAAGACTGGGAAGAGTTTATGAATCAAGATACTTATACAATTATTTTATACGCTAACGGTAATTTAGAAGCAGTTGAAGCTTGGATTTTATGCAGACAAATGGGTTACGAAAATATATATGTTTTGCAAGGAGGTTTAAACAATTGGTTCGAAACTATTGTTAACCCTAAACATCCATTGCCAACAATGCCCGATGAAGACCAAGCAAAATATGATTTTAGAAAAGCCGCTAGTAGTGCAATAGGTATGGGCGGTGGCGATAGTTCGGCTGTTTCGGCACCTGTTCAAGTTCCTTCAACTGGTGGTTCAAAACCAGCTACTACTGGTGCAAAAAAGAAGAAAAAAGGAGCATCTGGTGGTTGTGGTTGATTAACAATATTGTTACTATTCAGCATCAAATATAAATATATTTTTAATTCACCTAATAATAAAAAACCATAAAAAATATTCAATGCCAAACGAACAACCAACAATGTTCAAGTCATAGTCCGTAATCTGACGGACACGCTTAATTATCAACCGAACTTTTGCTACTATCAAGATTCTTTCTGGCAGTTTCAATACTT
>MENF01000047.1 GCA_001769035.1 Bacteroidetes bacterium GWA2_32_17 | reverse complement strand
ATTTTACTATTTTTTCTTGCAAATATTTTCATAGTTTTATAACGTTATTTAACTGAATACTATTTTATTGAATACTTTTTAAGGGACAACTAAATAATAGCCATCTTTCCAAATTAAAATTTGTTATATTAACCCCGACCTTCAGGTCGGGGCTCACAA
Source organism: Bacteroidetes bacterium GWA2_32_17 (assembly GCA_001769035.1). Lineage (GTDB taxonomy): Bacteria > Bacteroidota > Bacteroidia > Bacteroidales > GWA2-32-17 > GWA2-32-17. Next base: position 8,017 of record MENF01000047.1, on the reverse strand, counting down.
GGAGAGAAAATGGGCTTTAGCCCTGATCCGATTCCGTTCCGAAGCTTCGCATTGGTGTTAGGTTAAGAATTGAATTTTTGGGCTAAAGCCCGCATCAGATGGAGCATTTAGATACCCGACATAAATGTCGGGGTTAATAAATAACGGAATGTCTTATTAATTTGGAAAGATGTCTAATAGTTTTTTAGTTATAATTATTATTTTTTAGACCTATAAATTTACAGATATTTTTTTATTAACAATATTGATTGCAAATTTAAAAAAGCAAGTACATTATTCTAATATTCAATAATTTTTATCTCAACTCTTCTGTTTTTAATTTGCTCTTTTTCATTTTTAGGATTAGGAAAAAGCATAAACTTTGCTCCATATCCTATTGTTGACATTCTTTCTTTATTTATGCCTTTTTCAATAAGATAATTATAAATTATTTTTCCTCTTTTTTCAGATAATTCCTGGGCACCAGGTTCTTGTCCTCCAGGGTCATTTACGTGTCCCCAAATGGAAATAACCATTTTAGGATTTTTTTTCATCAGCTTATATAAAGCTTTAATTGAATAATAAGCAGAAGGCAATGGTACTGAAGAACCCCCATAGAAATTTATAGCGTCCATAGGATATTTAGCTCCCTTGCGCAGTTTCGGCAAAATAATTCTAATATCATTAATCTGATAATTGTTTTTTACTAAATTTTCAGATTTGATCTCGGTTATTTTAACAAAAGAACTGTCTTGCAGATAAACAACATTATAATTTGTGTTTACAATAATAGAAGTTTTGAAAAGATATTCGCCAGTAATAGGGTCAGAGAAAGTTTTCTTTACCTCATTTCCTTTAGTGTCCTCAAGAATAACTTCAGCTTTTATTGGCTTATTTTCTTCATTAAGAACTATTCCAGAAATATTAACTTCTTTTTCGTATCCTATTTCTATAATATGTCCATCACCATTAGGATAAACATTATCCAAAACAAGATAATATTTTTCTCCTTTTTTTACAGAGATAGACTTAGAGAATGGTTTTCCTTTTCCAGCAGAAAAAAATAAATTTTCTTCCTTATTAGTTAAACCAGTAATTTCAGTTCCTCCAAGACCTGTGCGAGAAATATTTGTACGCACGGGTATGATTTTATTTTTTACTAAGTCATTGCAAAAGCAACTGTCAGTATATTTAAAAAGAATAAAATCATAATCGTCTTTAGGATTTGTCGGAGTAATTGTGATAGCAATCGTGCCATTTTCTTTTGCAAAAAAATAATACCAAGCAGAATTATGCTCTTTTTCAAAGAAATGTTTATCATTTTTCTTATTTGATTTAATCTCTTGTATTTCTCCATATCCAACTGGGGGAATAGTTGGACCATAGTACCCCTTTTTATCAAGAGTAATTTTTATAGCTTTGCTACAGTCAGCAGAAATAGGTTTAAGAGAGAGCTTTCCTGTTTTTTGTGAAAAAATTGGAGGAATTAGTACAAGAAAACAAATTAAAAAAAAATAATTTTCACTTTTAAAAATCATTTTAACTTTTCAATTTTCTCCAGCAATTCTATTGTAGTTTTATATTCGTCTTCGCTTGTTCCCGTAGCTTTGGCAAGCTCTATTGCTTTTGTTGCGGCAGCTTTTGCTTCGGCTTTATTTTTTAACTTAAAAAGCACAGAAGCATAAGTATCATACATATACCATATCTGATTTTCTTTTATTTCTAAAGTTTTTTGCATCCAAGAGGATGCTTTTTGTAATGTTTTAACATCATCGGAGTGTTCGTAAATACTCCACGATATATTGTTAAATTCATTCATGTTTTTAAAATATTTATCTCCTTTCTCAATTGCCAAATCAAAATATTTTTTCCAGTCTTCTTTTCGTTCCAAATAAGCCATATCCAATCGAAACAATACTTCATCAATATTTGTATAATTTAATTTTGAAATTTCTTTTTTATATGATTTATAATCGTCATCTTTCATATCCTTTTTATAAATAATATTATTTCCGCTGCTTATAAGTACATTTTTTATTTTTGTATTTACTGAATCAGTTGTATATGTTTTGTTAAATGTTTCAACATTACTAAGAAGATATTGAAATTCACGGCTTTCATAATCCTTAGTAAAATCTCTTATTACATTCCAATTGGCTCTGCCTGCAAGTTCTTCATCTTTTTGTGTTTTAAAATAATCAATTACAATATCTTTATAAGGCAAACAAGTTGTGGAAATTATATAAATATATTCATATAAAAATTTAGTATCATTTTTTTTAGATTCGTATTCATTTTTATATTTCGAAAATTTTTTTTCGGGATTTTGTGCATTTTCGGCAAACTGAATAAACTTTTTAACATTTAATGCTCCGGCACTGCGATGAACTATATTGCCATCACCATCAATAAATAATAAATTAGGATAACAACGTACTTCATACTGTTTGGCAATTTCAATTCCTTCGCCTTTTTCCATATCAATACTGGCATTTATAAATTTTGTATTGAAATATTCGGCAACCGTATCGTTGGTAAAAACATTTTTTGCAAGCCACTTGCATGGTCCGCACCAAGTTGTAAAAGCATCAATAAAAATTAATTTATTTTCTTTTTTTGCCTTTGCTTTTATTTCGGCAAAAGAACCTGCTTCGAAATTAATAGATTTATTTTGAGCAAAGCATGTACTTGCTGCAAAAATTAAAACGAGGAGTAAGGTTTTGATTTTCATTTGCAATTTGTTTTTAATAAATTATTTTAGTTCAAAGATATATATATATTCAATTTATTGTTTTTAAACTTTTTCACAGGTAAAATCTAAAAATTAAACGATTAAAACCAAATCCAATTGCTGCGTCCTTATTTGCTATAGCAAAAGGAAAACCTATTTCGCTTCCTATACTAAAATGCTCACCAAAAATATATTCGCCACCAATAGTAGGATTGAAAGTTGTAATTTGAGCATCAGTTATTCTTATAAGTTTAACCCCTGAGTAAAAATTTGCTTTTTCTTTTTGCCACATACCAAGCAAACCGAACGAAAAATAATAGTAAGCATCACCACCTGAAAAAAATAAGGCACCAATTTCAGTTTCTATCCTAAAATTTGGATCGGGTGTTAATGATAAAAATATAACCATGGGTGAATAAGTTCTATATGTTTCATTTTCATCTGTCCAACCGAGAACACCTGCAACATCAACACCTAAACCAACCGGCTTGGGTTTCCATTTTTCTTTTGAATTGTTTTTTGTGAGCATTGCAGTGCTTAGGTCTGTTACGTTTTTAGAAATCTGATTTGTTTGCTGCTGAATTTTTAACTGCTGTTGCTGTATTAAATCAGTTTGCCTTTTTAAGCTGTTCTGATAAGCAGTGTCATGAGCAATCCAGTTTTCGGTTAAAGCTACCTTGCATACCTTGCATCTTCAGCTGCAGCTGCAGCTTGAGCTATTGAATCATTACGGGCTTGTTCAGCTTTGTTCAGCAGCAGTAGCAATACGAGATTACTAAAAGTTACCTCTCCTCTACTTTTATCAATTGTTATTTCTATTTCATCATTTTTTATTGTTATATAATTTGATGTGTTATCATTATTATTTTTCACACCCAACTTTGTAGCTATTTCTTCACCTAATGCAATCATTAGTTCATTTTTTTTCTCATAGGCTTTGCCGGAAAATATTAAAGTATATATTGCAGATGTAATCTTTGCATTATCATTAAATGTATATTCGTGATCGTATAATTCCTGTACATTATAATATCCTCCTTTCCAGTAATCATATTTCTGAACAGTTCTGTATATTGGTTTTTGTTCTAAAAGGTTATTAAAAGAATAATATATCCGATTTAAAGTAACTTCTTTTGATAATTGTTCTTTAAGATAATGATCTACAGAGTTATTATAATGATTAATAAGTTTATCTTTTCCACCGGCTGTGTTTGCAATTTGTGAAAATGTAGTATTGGTATTAATTCCCCTGAAATTATTTTTATCAGTACCGGTAAGAAAATTTTGTATAATACCCGCCATATCAAAATAGTCTGATTGAACTGTTTGGTATTTATAATTCTCAAAATCAACATCAATTTTATCAAACTGCGGGTTTACAATATATTTTCCTTCTTTATCAATAATACCCCATTTATCAGCCGATCTTACAAAGGCAATATCCCCATAAAAGTTTGTGCCTTTTTCAAACTGGGGATTAATAAGGTATTTCCCTTCTTTGTCAATAAAACCTGCTTTACCATCAGAACTCCAAACTAATGCAATATCATTATCTACTGAAAAATTCAGTGCATATTTAAATTGAGGGTTAATTATTATTTTACCTTCTTTGTCAATATATCCATACATTGAACCTTGTGAAATTATAGCCATACCGTTTTTAAAATCACCGGCAGCATCAAACTGTGGATTTATAACATACTTGCCATTTTTATCTATATAACCATATTTTTCCCCATCACTTACTACTGCTAATCCTTCTGAAAATGATATTGCACTCTTAAATTGGGGATTTATTATTATTTCACCTTTTTTATTAATAAATCCGTATAAATTTTCTCTTTTTTGATAACTTGAATAAACAACTTTTTGATTATTAGAGTTATCTAAATTCTGCAAAGCAGCATCTAATTGTGCATTTAAAGAGTCAAGTGCTGCTTTATCTTTATTTTCTTTTTTATTACTAATAACAACCGTTGCTAATCCTTCATTAAATGGATAAGCAATATCAAATTGCGGATTAATTTTCATTTTTCCTTCTTTGTCAATATAGCCGTATTTGTCTTCAACTTTTACTAGTGCAAGCCCATTATTAAAGCTGCCGCAAACCTCACCCGTATTTACAGTAAACTTTACATTGTTTTTTTCATCAATAAACTGTGGTTTGCCATTTTCCGGAACCACGCAGGCAAGTCCTTCCGAAAAAGGAAGAGCAGATTTATAGGTTGGATTTATTTTATATTTGCCATCTTCACCGATATATCCATATTTATTGTCAGCAGAACGAACTAAAGCAATGCCGTCAATAAAAACTGTTGCCGAATTAAACTGCGGGTTAATGACAATTTTCCCTGTAAGGTCAACATAACCCCATTTATCACCTGATTTATAAGGTACAAGTTCTATTGAAGGGGTTGAAGAACCGCCGCTGAAAAAGAAAAAATATACCGATGCAAGAAGCACGGCAATAATTAAAAATACGATTAATAATTTCCCTTTCTTTTTTTTGGGAGTTAAAACTGTTTTTTGTTCTTGTGTTTCCATTTTATTAAAAATTAATTGATTAATATTTTATTCTATTTTAGTTATTGATTTTCTTTAGAATCAAATTTTTACCATACAAATTGGTTATATGCAATAAACCATCTTCAATTTTTAAAATAGTATTTTTACCAGTATAGTCATTTGGCAGTTTTCCTATTAATTCATTATTTAAGAAATTAGCATCCCATTCAGTTTTTGTACCACTGTAAAGCCTCTTTAATTCAATATGAAACTCGTCAGAATTACTAAAGACCATATTAATATCAAATACTTCTTTATTTACTGTTCCATCTTCTGACCATTTCCCTATAAATAAATTAAAAGCAGCGTCAAAATATGCAGCTTCTGCTGCAGCTAATGAGTCTGCTCTCCTTATTGAATCCTGACTCGCTATTTCTGCAGCAAGTGCTAATTCAGATAATCCGCTTCCATTGCAACTTGTACAAATTACATATTGATTTTTATCATTAGGTCCAATTTTCCCTTTACCTCCACAACTTCTGCATAATAATTTATGTATTTCGTTGTTTATTATTTTATAAATATTAAGATAATTTAAAATATATATTTCAAACGCAGAACTAAATTTCAAATATTGTTCATCTTCAGCAGGAAATGCTGGCCATGTATAATATATAAATTGAATTTCATTATCGTCTCCTCTATATATTGTTATTTCATCTCCGTTACTTTCAGTTTTGGAAGCAAATTTATTTAGATACTTTTTTGTTTCATTTTCTAATTCTGCAAAATGTGTACTGTCCGTGTTATAAATTATAACATTTTCGTACCCTTTTTTATGAAGGTATTGAGCTTGTTCTGCTTTATCATTTCCCCAACGAGTCATATCATACGATATGGCACCTAAGTAGAAAGAATTACCGGAATAAATCAATGTATATTGAAAATAGTAATTGTTTTTATCCTGATAAGTATTAAAACGATAAATATCTTCGCCTTTATTGAGAGTCCATCTCTTATAATCAAAAAAACCATTTGCCTTTGCGAGGTCGTTTTTCTGCAGATTAATCAGGTCTTCGTAGGAAAGAGATTGTGCAACAGATGATATAAAAATAAATGATGTAAATATTAAAATGATGAACAGTTTTGATTTCATATTTTATTGGTTTAAAATGTTTTGAACAAGTTTTTTAAAATTTTCGTTTGCAAATTCATCCATCCAATACTCAGGGGCTTCGTTTTTTAATGCAGTCCAACTTACCCAACCATAATCTGATTTTCTGCAAAACCATGATAAATGTTTTATAATTCCTGGATTTTCATTAGTCGGGCTAAACTGAAATTTAACATTAGCCAAACCACCATCAGCTAACATTTGAAGTGTTTGACGATTAATCTTAACAGTCACAATTATATAATTATTCAATTTTTCATTAGAAACATCCGTTACCAATAATGGATATTTATTGCCATTAAAATCTGTCATAGTATATAAAAATCCAGAAGAAAAGTTTAAACATGCATTAGAACGAAATTTGAATTTCATTTTGTATAAATCACTGACATCTTTTTCAATGGCAAGATGTATTTCAAACTTATTTTTATCACAACCTGAATAATTATTTTTTGTTAAACTTTTATCAACTATTTTTATCCATCCTTGATCTAAAGGTAATTTTGAATTGTTTTTCCAATTAATTATATCAGGATATGATGGAAGTGGTTCAGGTGGGCTGCTATTTGCTTTGAATGAAGTAATAGAATCAGTTAGCATGCATTTATCCCCATAAACATCAATCTGAGTTATAAAAACAGATAACCCTGAAATATTGGTATAATTACGACTGGATGGGCTCTCGTCCTTCTTTATTTCGTTTAATACAGTAAAATATTTTCTTAAATAAAGTTTTCTACTAATATAATTTCCTCTCCAATCTGAAACCATAGGGCGATTTGCAATAAATTTCTCCGCATGAGCTTTATCCATATACAAACCATTAAAATCTTTTCCATTTTTTATATAAAAATCTAAAAAGCCGTAAAGAGGGCCTGCAGCATCCCAAAATGTAAGTGGATTTTCATTGCCAAATATTTGTTTTTCTGAAACCGGATAAAATGGGAACATTTCTTTATTAAAATCATACTCACCAAAATCACTTTTAGAATCATAATAATAAATATCACCATCCTTTATTTTTGCTATTTCATTATCAATTTGTTTAATAGCAAGTTCAATTTTTTTGTTTAACTCAAATTCATTGTTATAATACTTAGAATAATTTTCTTTATCAGTTATTTGTAAATATGTTGAAACAAAAGTTTTATCATGATACGGAATTTGAAGATATTTAATCATAATGTGTATTTCTTTATACTTGTTCATTTCTCCTGCATAATTCCATTTTAAATTAGACCCTGTTGATGTAGGATTATTAGTACCTTGTGAGTATAATATACAAGTTGAAGTAAATAAAATAATTGAAAAAAGGATTGTTTTCATTTTTTATTTATTTTTTGTCTCATATAAAATTAATTATTGAAGAGTACCAGATATGGTTATTGATGCATTTTGACCATAAGCAGATTCGTAACGAACTTGTGTTCCCCTCACAGTCATTTTTACATCAAATTGTTCAGTTGAAGCATCAGTACGTTGAAATTTTGCATAGTAATTATCTCCTTTATCATAAGCAGTGGTAGTGATCCATGGTGCAGAAATATTTTCACTATAAACCGTTTGACTATTTCGCAAAATATAACCACTAAAACTTCCATTTCCAATAATCTGATAAGTAGCATCAT
>MENF01000046.1 GCA_001769035.1 Bacteroidetes bacterium GWA2_32_17 | reverse complement strand
GTTCTGCAGGTTATACCCTATACCTTTATACCCTAAACCTTAAACTCAAATGTAATAATTTAACCCGTTCAAAGTATATTAAACAAGTAATTAAAAAATCCCAAATTCAAGTAGCTAATGCAACTTTTTAGAGGGTAAATTTGAAAAACATTTTTCAAAATATTTATTTATCAAGTATAAAATTTATTTTAGGTTATTAAACATGAAAATAAATGCTTATTATTATTTAAAAATATTATTATTTTGTGTTTTAATATATTTTACAAATGAAATATCCACGACAAATAAATTTGACACACAACTTGTCCCGAACTTGTTTCGGGAAGGAAATGATTATATTTAAGGTTGAGGGATAAGATTGAAAAGATTGAGAAAATTAGATTGAAAGGATTGAAAAAACAAGATTGAATAGATTGAGAAGACAAGATTGAGAAGAAAGATTGAATGGATTGGGAAAGAAAGATTGAAAAGAAAGATTGAAAAAGGTTGGGACACTCTCAATCTTATCAATCTTATCAATCCTATCAATCCTATCAATCTTCTTCAATCTACATCAATCTGAAAAATATAATAAATTGAGTATCAGTAAACTAAAAAATATAAACACATGAAAATTAAACATTTTATTTTATTCCCTTTAATTATTATAATGTTTTGTTCTTTAAATTCCTTTGGACAAGAAGTTTCTTCCGTTAATATTACTTCTTTTTTAGATGAGCAACATTATAATCGAGCTATAAATATTATGGCAATGTTGTTAGTTGGTTTTGGATTTTTAATGGTATTTGTTCGTAAATATGGTCGTTCGGCTCTTACAGCTACTTTTCTGTTAACCAGTATTTCTCTTCCATTGTATTTTCTGATAAAAAGTACTGGAATTGCTGGAGCAGAGTCTGAAGAAATTACCAAAATGATACTATCCGAATTTGGAGCAGCAAGTTTATTAATAGCAGCTGGAGCTGTATTAGGTCGTTTAAAGATGCCCCAGTATTTATTATTAGGATTACTTTTTATTCCATTTTATATGCTAAATGAATGGATAGTACTAGGTAATGGCTTTGGTTTGATAGAAAAAGGCAGTGTTATTGATACAGGTGGGTCTGTTGTTATTCATGCTTTTGGTGCTATTTTCGGATTAGGTGTGGCTTTAACAATGACTACCAAACAAGAATTTGAAAAAACAATAGAAGCAGACGCAACCAGCGATCGTTATTCGATGTTGGGAAGTATGATGCTTTGGATATTCTGGCCAAGTTTCTGTGCTGCCTTGGTAACACCAGAAGAAATGCCTCACACTGTAGTAAATGTAATTCTTGCACTTTGCGGTTCTACGCTTGCTACTTATTTGTTTTCGGTATCACTTCGAAAAAAGATTAGCATTGCAGATATTGCAAATGCAGCTTTAGCAGGGGGTGTAGCAATTGGTTCTACTTGTGTTATTGCTTCGCATACTATGGCGGTAATAATTGGAATACTTGCAGGAGGACTTTCTACATTTGGATTTGCTGTAATACAATCAAGGCAACAGAAATGGATGAAATTAATTGATACCTGCGGTGTAACAAATTTACATGGACTTCCAGGTTTAATGGGAGGTTTAGCTGCATTACCGTTAATCCCCGGAATTAGCATTAATAGTCAATTATTGGGGATAGGGATTACTATTGTAGTAGCATTTCTTGCAGGTATAATTACCGGAAAAATTCTTCCGATTTTTGGTCGCAAAAAAGAAGCTTACGAGGATTCTGAGGAGTTTTTAGAAGTTGAATAATTAGTGCCTGTCCATAAAGTCAGTGTCTGAACTATAATGTTCGATCCGATACCTATCGGATTAAAAAAACATTTTGGAAAGTTGTCTATTATTAATTTATTAACTCATGTTACGCAAATAAAAAATTTGTCTCGCAAAGTCGCCAAGTTCACAAAGTTTAAAAAAAAATAATAAATTATTTTTTCTTGGCGTACTTAGCGCCGTAGTATATGCTGACGAAGGAAGTACGAGAAATAATCATTGTGAGAAACTTTTTACGTAACATCAGTTATTAAGTAGCACAGCAATCCGTCACAAAAAGGAAAATGATATAAAAAAAATTAGTATCTAACGAGATAAATCGTACCGGAATTTATACTGACGCAGAAAGTACAAGAAATAATACACAGTTGGACATTAACGAAATCATATTACCTTTACACTGATTAGTTACAAAATTATCTTTGAACATAAAATTGAAAAAAATTATGGTTACTTACAAAAGAATTTTATTAAAACTTTCGGGCGAATCGCTAATGGGCAAGAGCAATTATGGAATAGATGTTAACCGTTTAAATGAATATGCACAGCAAATTATTGAAACTTCAGTACTTGGTGTTGAAATTGGAATTGTTATAGGTGGTGGAAATATTTTTAGAGGCTTGCAAGGTGTAAATAAAGGATTCGACCGCGTAAAAGGTGACCAAATGGGCATGCTCGCAACAATAATTAATAGTATTGCTTTGCAATCGGCAATTGAAAGCATGGGTATAAAAGCCAAAGTTTTAACATCAATCAGAATGGAACCAGTTGGCGAATATTACAGCAAAGCAAAAGCAATAGAACTTATGCAACAAAATGTTATTGTGATTATTGCTGGTGGTACAGGTAATCCGTTTTTCACAACCGATTCGGCTTCGGCATTGAGAGCAATAGAAATTGAAGCAAATATATTATTAAAAGGTACAAGGGTTGATGGTGTATATTCAGCAGACCCTGAGAAAAATCCTAATGCAGACCGTTTTGATGAAGTTACTTTTGATAGAGCATATAAAGATAATTTACACATAATGGATTTAACCGCGTTCACACTTTGTAAAGAAAACAATATGCCCATTTTAGTTTTTGATATGAATAAAAAAGGAAATTTAAAACGAATAATTTCTGGCGAAAAAATTGGAACAATTGTAAGAAATTGAATATTTTTACAAAAAATTTAGAAAGAAATAATTATGAGTGAAGAAGTACAATTTAGCTACGATTCGGCATTAGAACAAAACGAAAAAGTTGTAAAACATCTTGAGCATGAGCTTTTAAAAATAAGGGCAGGCAAAGCTTCGCCAATTATGCTCGAAAGTATTTATGTTGATTATTATGGAGTTAGAACTCCTCTTAATCAGGTTGCAAATATTGCTACTCCCGATCCACGTAGCTTGGTTGTTCAACCATGGGATAAAAACATGATGGAACCAATTGATAAAGCCATTCAGGCAGCTAATCTTGGTTTTAACCCACAAAACAATGGTGATTTGTTAAGAATTTCTGTTCCACCTTTAACCGAAGAACGAAGAAAACAACTTGTAAAACAAGTTAAAACCGAAGGTGAAACGGCAAAAGTAGGAATCAGAAATGTTCGCCGCGATGCAAATGAAGAATTGAAGGGACTTAAAAAAGATGGACTTTCTGAAGATGATATAAAAGAAGGTGAAGAAAAAATTCAGAAACTTACCGACCAGTTTATCAAAAAAGTTGACGAAATATTAGATGCAAAAGAAAAGGATATAATGAGTATATAAAAACAGTTTGAAGTTTAGGGTTTAGAGTTTTTTGTTAAACCATAAACTAAAAACCTCAAAATTTTTAATTTTTAACTTTCTCTTTTAATAACCATAGCATTTGTAACACCGCCACCACCACAAATACTTGCAACGCAAAAAGTTTTATCTAACCTTTTTAACGCATAATACCCAGTTGTTAAAATTCTTGCGCCGCTTATTCCGGTAGGATGTCCTAAGGCAATTGCTCCACCGTTTACATTAAGTTTATTCATATCAAATTTAAGAACTTTTTGGTTTGACAAAACCTGAACTGCAAAAGCTTCGTTTATTTCAATTAAATCCATATCATTCAAAGTCATTCCTGCTTTTTTTAATGCTTCGGGAATTGCATAAGCAGGTCCTTCTCCCATAGTTGATGGTTCTACAGCTAATTGTGCGTAAGAAACTATAGAAAACAATGGTTTTACACCTAATTCGTTGGCTTTTTTGCGTGATGTTACAATTAATGCAGTAGCTCCATCGCTTAAACCACACGAGTTACCTGCCGAAACAGTTCCACCTTTACGAAATGCGGGAGGAATTTTTGCCATTTTTTCTAAATTAGCATCATACCTTATAGTTTCATCTTTATCAAAAACTATTTCGGGTGTACGCTTTGTTGCCGGAATTTTTACAGGAACAATTTCAGCGTTACACCACCCGTTTTTTTGAGCTGCTGCTGCTTTCAAGTGGCTTTGTACAGCAAATTCGTCTTGTTCTTCTCTCGAAATTTTATATTTATCGTAAAGATTTTCGGCAGTTTCGCCCATGCCTTGTCCAATAAGCGGGTCGATGCTATCGCTCCAGCCATCTTCAATTATTTTGTTTCCCATTTTAAAACCTTCCCATCTTGCTCCTTTTAATAAATATGGAATTGAGCTCATATTATCGAAGCCACCTGTAACAACAATTTCGGCTTCGCCTAAACGAATAGACTGCGATGCCATTGCAACTGATCTCATTCCCGAAGGACAAGCCATATTTAATGTAACAACAGGCACTGAAGAAGGGACTCCGCTTCTAATTGCTGCAGTACGTGCAGGGTTTGGTCCGTTACCCGCCTGACGGCAACTTCCAAGAATTACATCATCAATCTGATTTGGATTAATTTTGGCTCTTTCAATGGCGGCTTTAATTGCAACACCACCAATATCGAATGATGGAACATCTTTTAATGTACCACCAAATTTTCCCATTGCTGTTCGGCATGCGGAAATTATTACAATGTCGTTTAAATTCATTTGTAAATATTTTTTATTGTGTTTTTTGTTAAACTATATTTATTTTTATCTCTTGTCCATATTTAATTATTTCATTTACAATTGGATTTGATAATTCAAAGTCTCTTTCTCTAAATGGATGTGGCTCAATGCGACTATCAATTTTACGGCGAAGCCGCATTAATTCCAATTGTATATCCATTATATTATTATAATCTTTTAATAGCACAGCTATATCAATGTCGCTATCATTATTAAAGTTGCCCTTGGCATAAGAGCCAAAAAGAATAATTTTAATATAATCATACTTCTCTTTGACTAAATAAGCATATTTATGTGCAATATTTAAAGCTTCTGCTTTATCCATGTTCTAATAATTTTAATTTTTTCTATCCATTCTCTTGTAAAAATCAGGTGTACATAAAAAGTAAAACTCTCTTTTATAATCATCATCTCTTGCATTAAGGTTAAATGAAGTTATTTTATCAAGCCAGTCAGATTGTTCATCTGTTAACTCAAGTTCATTAAGTTCAGCTAATCTGTACAAATTATGAAGAAAAGGTGAATGTTTTTTATATTTGTTAACATAAATGGTTTTAAGTAATTTTTCTATTGATATATGTCCTAAAAATAGCGACCAGCTATATGATTTTGAATCATATAAACTTAACATTGTTTGAAAATCTTCATCTGAAGTTTCAATCCAATGCTTTACTAATTTTTCGAAATCAATATTTGTATTTTCGCCACTCATTAAATAATAATTTAGCCAAATATACTATTTTTTATAGTTGATATACTCAAAACGGTAAAAATTTTAACTTTACAAAGATTAATACTTCGGTATATTTTTCTTCTAAAAGGGCTAAAGCCCTGCAATAATCAGGGTTTTATCAATTACCCCGACTTAAGGTCGGGGCTATTCAAAACCCAAGAAAACAAAGGGCTTCAGCCCTTCATTAAAAAATATTAACGAAGTATTGCAGTATAATAGAAGTAATCAATTTGTACAAATTGTTAAATATATTGCCCCCCATCAACTTTTATAACTTCTCCTGTAATATGCCTTGCCAGTTCACTTGATAAAAATGCAACAACATTTGCAACTTCTTCGGGTTGCCCAATTCTTGCTAAAATTATATCAGCCATTGCTTGAGTCCTAACAGTTTCGTCAGCATTTTTCATCATGTCTGTCTCAATTAATCCGGGAGCTATTGCATTTACATTAACTGAATATTTACCCAATTCTTTTGCAATAGTTTTTGTTAAGCCAATAATTCCAGCTTTTGAAGAAGCATAATTTGCCTGACCGAATTTTCCCCTCAATCCGTTTATTGACGTAACATTAATAATTTTTCCTGATTTCTGTTCTCTCATAATCGGAGCAACTGCTCTTATATAATTAAAGTATCCTTTTAAATTAATGTTAATTACGCTATCCCACTGTTCTTCGGTCATTTTCCATATTACACCGTCTTTATTTATTCCTGCGTTATTTACAAGAATATCAATCCCGCCAAATTCTTTTACAACTGCTTCAACCATTTTACCGGCATCTGCAAAATTTGAAATATCTGCCTGAACTAATAGGGTTTTTCTTCCAAGATTTTCAATTTGTTTAATAACACCTTCAGCTTCTTCTTTATGGTTTCGGTAATTAATTGCCACATTGGCACCACATTCGGCTAACTTAACTGCAATAGCAGCTCCAATGCCAACACTTCCGCCTGTTACAATTGCTGATTTGCCTTCAAGATTCATTGATGTATTCATCTGTTTATTTTTTTAATTTATTGTTCAAAAATGTTCACCGTTCATTGTTCTACGTTCACTGCCGACTGTTCACTGTTTACTGTTCACTGTTCAAAAAAACTCACTGTCATTCAATAGTCATACATAGTCATACAATTGTCAGCATTTGTAATGCAGTTAGAAAACAATTGTGTGACCATTGTATTAACTATTGTGTGACCATTGTTATTATTGTTCATTGTTTGCAGGTTTTTCTTCAATCTTGTCTTCACAATCTTCTCAATCTTGCCTTCTCAATTTTATACCTCAGCATAATTAAATAATATTAAAGACAACAAAAGTAATTATTTTGGTTAATTAGTAATTGTTTTTTTTGATTTTTGTATAGCTTCTAAAACTTTTTGGGGAGTAATAGGAAGTTCAAAAACTCTTACTCCAATTGCATCTGCAATAGCATTTGCTAAAGCTCCTAAAATTGGAAGCGTTGCTCCTTCACCAACTTCTTTTGCACCATAAGGTCCATTTGGTTCGTAACTATCCACTACATGAGTTTCAATTGCTGGCATATCGGCAGATGTGGCCATTAAATAATTATGTAAGTCGGCATTAACCATTTTCCCGTTTTTATCGAAAACTTCATTTTCAAATAAAACTTCGCTCATTCCCATAACAACAGCACCTTCTGCCTGTCCTTCAACAGATAGTGGATTTACAGCGGTTCCACAATCATGTGCATCCCAAAAATTCAGAACTTTTACTTTACCGGTTTCCATATCAACATCAACTTCACAAACTGTTGCTGAAAAAGAATATGCAGGAGAAGTTCCTACGGCTGCTCCTTTATAAGTTCCACCTAATCCTTCGGGAGGCGAATAATGTCCACGTCCCGTTAATGGTCCACGTTTCGAGAAGAAATTAAATGCTGCATCTTCCCATTTTATGAAATTAGAAGGATTAGCTATTTCAAATACTTTATTATCTTTTGCATCAAGTTGAACTTCACTAATTTTCATAATTTCTGAAGCTGATGAAAGAACTTGTTTTTTAATGTCATCACCTGCCATTTTTGATGCGTTTCCACCCATTAATGTAACTCGACTTGAGTATGCACCAAAACCAATTGGGGTAATATCGCTATCAGAAGAAATTACAGAAATACGGTCAAAAGATATTCCCATTCCTTCGCATGCTGTCATTGCCAAAGCAGTATCAGATCCCTGACCTATATCAGCATCACCAATAAACAATACTGCTTTTGAACCATCTTCTTCTATTTTAATTATTGCACTTGAGTGTGGAAAGTTAGAACGATAAATAGGATAACCTGCGCCTGATACAAATCCGCCACAACCAATACCAATTCCACGACCACGAGGAAGATTTCCTTTTTTCTTGTCCCAATCTGATTTCTTACGAACATCTTCAAGACAAGCTGTAAATTCACATGAATGAATATCAAGGTCATTACAAGTACGATACTCTGGTGTCATTGCATTTTTTAGGCGAATATCAATTTGATCCATACCAATATCATCGGCGAGCATTGATAAAAGTGACTCGAAAGCAAAACGAGGATGAGGACAACCATGTCCGCGAAACGCTCCGCAAGGAGGCAGGT
Organism: Bacteroidetes bacterium GWA2_32_17; assembly: GCA_001769035.1. Taxonomy (GTDB): domain Bacteria; phylum Bacteroidota; class Bacteroidia; order Bacteroidales; family GWA2-32-17; genus GWA2-32-17. The sequence goes on along the minus strand of MENF01000046.1, from coordinate 15,406 downwards.
TAGTGTTTACACGAAAACCATCGTATTTGTAATTGTCAAATTTGTATAATGTTGCTAACATAGAGCCCGCATAATAAGTTGATACAATTCCAAAACTGGAATAAGCCCCTCCTTCTAACACTGCTTTTTGTTTAACCGCTGTAATTGTTCCGTCTTTTTTAACACCAATTTTTAAATCAATATATTGTTTATGACGACCACGACCATAGAGATACATTTCTTCGCGTGTAAACCTCATTTTTACAGGTTGTCCGGTTGCTTTTGCAAGAAATATTGACATGATTTCAATAGTATTTGTAGCGGCTTTGGAGCCAAAACCACCGCCACAGTTGGTCATTATAACACGTATATTACCTAAAGGAAGATTTAAAATTCTTGAAAGTTGATTATGAACATAATGCACAACTTGTGTTGAAGTGTAAATAGTTACTCTTCCGTGTCTGTCCCATTCTGCAATAGCAACATGTGGTTCCATTGGATTTTGGTAGGTTCTGTTTCCTACAAAACGTTCTTCGCGAATATGGTCTGCTTCGGCAAAACCTTTTTCAATATCGCCAAAGTGATGGTCAACATGAGTATTGATATTATTTGGATATTTATCATCGAAAAGTCGTGGTGCACCGTCTTTCATAGCTTCCATTGGGTCAAAAACAGCAGGTAGTTCCTCGTAATTAACTTTAATAAGTTTCATTGCCTTATAGCAGGTTTCTTCATCAACAGCAGCAATAGCGGCAACTACATCGCCTACAAAACGAACTTTTCCTTTGGCAAGAATATATTCGTCATAGCGGGCAGGAGAAGTTCCCCAGGTAGCATCGGGCACATCTGCTCCGGTAAGAATAGATTTTACTCCCGGAAATTTTAATGCTTCAGAAGTATCAATTGAAAGAATTTTTGCATGAGGAACGGTACTTAATAACAATTTACCATAAAGCATATTAGGTAATGAAATATCATCGGTAAACTGAGCTCTACCGGTAGATTTATCGGGAGCATCAATCTTTGGTAATCGTTTCCCAACAACCGACAAATTAATAGCTGATTTCTGTGGTTGAAAAATCAGTTTTTTAGGTTCTTTCCCAAGCATATATTCTTTGGCAGTATCAACGGCTTCGATAATTTTAGTGTAACCGGTACAACGACAAAGGTTACCACTTAAAGCGTGCTTTATTTCTTCTTCTGTGGGATTCGGATTTTCATCGAGCAAAGCTTTTGTTCTCATAATTATTCCAGGGGTACAAAAGCCACACTGAATAGCTCCTTTCTCGACAAATGCCTGTTGAAGCGGATGAAGTTTTTCGCCATCAGCAAGACCTTCAATAGTTATAATTTTTTTTCCATCAGCTTCAAGAGCAAGCATAATACATGAGTTTACTGCTTTTCCATCAAGAATAATAGTACATGCACCGCAATCGCCCATGTCGCATCCTCTTTTAGTTCCAGTAAGTTTAAGTTCTTCGCGTAAAAGTTCTAATAATGTAGTTCCGGGCTTAATAGCTAATTCGTAATCGTTGTTATTAACATTAATCCTTATAATCTGTTTCATTTTTTATATTTTATTGTTCAAAAAGTTCATTGTTCTACGTTCACTGCCGACTGTTCACTGTTCACTGTTCAAAAAAACTCACTGTCATTCAATAGTCATACATAGTCATACAATTGTCAGCATTTGTAATGCAGTTAGAAAACAATTGTGTGACCATTGTATTAACTATTGTGTGACCATTGTTATTATTGTTCATTGTTCACTGGTTTTTTTCAATCTTGCTTTCCCAATCTATTCAATCTTGTTTTTTCAATCCTTTCAATCTTTCTTATCAATCTTGTTTCCTCAACCTCAACCTTATTCCTCAACCTTAAATATGAGCATTTCCTTGTATGTCTTTATATAGTCGTAGATGTCTTCTTTACGTAATTTTATTTAATATTTTTAATTGCACTTAATATAGCTCTTTGAGTAAGTGTTGTTAAAATATCTCTCCTATATTGAGCACCACCTCTAATATCGTCAATAGGAATTGAATCATTGGACGCTGCCTGACCTATTTTTTCTAATATTTCTGAACCTTCTTTTAAATCAGAAAGATTAGAACCATTTAATAAATCAGTTGCATTTTTGCTGATTCTGGGTGTTGGAGCAACAGCACCAATAACTACACAACTATTTAATATTGAATTGTTTTCGACTGTAATATTTACAGCTACCGAAACAACTGAAATTGACATAGCTTCGCGAAGTCCGAATTTTTCGTAATGAACTCCTGTTCCTTTTGCAGGTTTTGGAACAATTATTTTAGTAACAATTTCGCCTTGTTTAAGTGTAGTTTTTTTATTAAAAACAAAAAAATCTTTCAAAGGAATTGTTCTTTTTCCTCCTTTTCCAACAATCTCAATACTGGCATTATATGCAAGAAGTACAGGAGCAGTATCGCAACACGATGCTGCTGTGCAAATATTTCCACCAATAGTTGCCATATTTCTAACCTGCTCCGACCCTATTTTAGAACATGCCTGAGAAAGACATGAAAGAAACTTGCAAATAACATCAGATTTTATAACTTCATTGTGTGTCATCGCAGTTCCGATATACACATTATTTTTATCTTCTGAAATAATTTTTAACTCACTTACATCAGAAAGAGAAACTAAATCGGAATGCTGACGAATACCTTTTTTTATTTCTACTAAAATATCAGTTCCACCGGCAAGAATTGCAGCGTTATCGCTTGAATTTAAAACTTCAATAGTTTCTGCAACGCTTTTGGGACGATGATAATTACAATCTGAAATATACATTGTTTATTGTTTAAAAAAGTTCATAAAAGTTTAAAAATGTTCTACGTTCTATGTTCATTGTCATACAGTTGTCATACATAGTCATACAATTGTCAGCGTTTGTAATGCAGTTAAAAAACTATTGTGTGACCATTGTTATTATTGTTCATTGTTTTTCGTTTATTGTCTGAACTTCCGATAAATCGTAAGTTCAAACATTTTTTATTTTTTATTTTTTTCTTTAATAAGTTTAGCTACTATGCTTACTGCTATTTCATCGGCAGTAACAGCATTTATATCAATACCAATAGGCATATCAACTTTTTCGAGTTCTTTGACAGTTGCAATATTTTCTGAAATAAACATTTCTTTAGTTAGTGCAACTTTTGTTTTGCTGCCAATCATACCTATGTAATAATGTGGTTGTTTCATACAAAATGCAAGAATCTCACGGTCAATTGAATGGTCATAAGTTGCAATTACGAGCATTGTTAAATTATCGTAGGGCAAAGTTGGTAAAATTTGTGTAAAAGGTGCGACAATTTTTTTGTAGCCACTAAAGTCCCAATCATTAAATATCTCATCGCGACTGTCAATAACAGATATTTCCATATCAAGACCAAGTGCATGTTTAACAATTGCTTTACCAACATGACCAGCACCAAATAAAAACATTTTTTTCTTTTGCATAATTGGTTCAATAAATATTTGGAGAGAACCTCCGCAACACATTTCGTGCTGCGATTTAAGTTCGTGTATAAAAAGTTTGGGTTGTTCCGATTTTATTACTTCAATAGCATCTGTAATAGTAATTTTTTCGAGATGACCACCGCCAATTGTATTGAAAATACTGCCATCTTCAAATACGAGCATTTTTGCCCCTGCTTTTAATGGAGTTGAGCCATTTGTTAGAACAATAGTGCATAATGCTGCTTTTTTATTTGAGTTAATTGCTTCTAATATTTTATTGTACATATTGTTTAACAATTTTATTAATTTTTAAAATAAAAATCATATTCTTTAGGTGAGTTAATATTAATTAGAATTTCACTCTTTGGAATACTTAAATTATAATTTTTAAATTTATTTAAAATATTTTTGAAATTTCCATTATTTTGCGAAATGTTTTTAATTTTATCTATTATCTTTTTTGGTAATAAAATGGGGTGTCCACCTTTATTATTAAAACACGGAACAATAAATGCATCAGGTAAATTTTCTGAGAAAATGTATGTAAGAATATCTTTGTCAATAAAAGGATTATCAACATTTTGAACAAAACAATAATCGCATTCACCAATATTTTGTAATCCTAATTTTACTGAGTAAAATCGCCCATATTCTAATTTATCATTTATAACAAAGGTTACATTTGAGTGCTTTTTAAATTTATTTATTAATTCTTTGTTTGTAACAACAATAATATTTTTACAGTCAAACAATTGATATTCGGTTATTATTTTTTCGATAAAAGTTTGCATGTTGTTAAACAATAAAAAAGGTTTAGGCGTTTTCATACGTTGCGATAAACCCGCCGCAAGAATAATCACACTAATATTTTTATTTTCTTTATTTTTCATGCAAATGATTGCCATAAACCATAATAATTTATGTAACTACAGAACCAAATCTTTTGCCACAGTACCGATATTTATCGAAATTAAAACTACCAAAGGTAGTTTTCTTTATGAAAATTTATAATCTTCGTAACCTTCCGATAAATCGGAACAAGTCGTGGCATATCTCTATATTTTTATTATTTTAAATCAAATGAAAAGTTCCAAATTTAGCTTATGTGCAAAGCTAATAAAAAAACAAGAAATATAAAACAAGTTTTTGCTATAAATCCATCAATCCATTTTCGATTTTTAAAGTAATTTGTTCTTTCTTTTTATTAAAATCTATTAAAAGATGTTCATTAAAAGGTATAAGAATTTCTTTGTTCATATAATTAACGCAAATAATAAAATTTCCAGGGATATCCATAAAGTTGATAATTTTTCCAACTTTTTTGCCATCTTGATTGTTGACAGTGTAACCTATTAAATCGGAGTTTGAAAAGTTAAATTTATTTTTTTGTTTTTTATTGCCTTTAATATAAACTTTACAATTAATAAATTTCAAAGCTTTATTTTTATCAGATATATCGGTAATTTTTACAATTATAGTTTGATTTGAAGCAATCGTATATTCTTCAATAAAAAACGGAACCAATAATCTATCAATTTCGATGAATATTGTTTCCGCTAAATTATAATTTTCCGAAATCTCAAATACTGTTTTTAAAAGAAGTTCGCCTTTAACGCCATGCGTTTTAAGCAAAATGCCGAACTCACAGCATTTGTCCCGAAACATAAATATTAAGCTTCGGGCTTAGTTTCAGTTGAAGCAGCTTCGGTAATTTTTTCTTCAACTATATCTGTTACTTCTGTTTTTGTTTCTTCTGTAACTTTATTAGCTTCTTCTGTAGCTATAGCAACTTCGGTAGTTTTTTCTTCGGCAACATCTGCTACTTCAGCTTTTGCTTCTTCTGTAACTTTAGTTGGTGAATCAGTAACTTTAATTACATCTTCGGTAACTTTAGTAGCTTCTTCGCTAGCTTTAGCTGCTTCCTGAGCTTCTTTTTCTTTAGCAGTAGCTTGTGCTAATTTTTTTGCAATTGCTTCGGCTCTTGCATCTTTTACTTTAACTTCGGCTTCTAAGCGAGCTTTTAAATCTAATGCAGATTCTTTGCTTAATTTGTTTTTCTTTTCCTGAATTTTCTTAAGTTTTTGCTCTTTCCATTCGTTAAAACGTGTTTCGGCAACAGTCTCGTCAAAGGCACCTTTTTTAACACCTTCGAGAAGATGTTTTTTCATATAAACGCCTGTATAAGACAAAATTGCACGGCATGTGTTTGTAGGAACAGCGCCGTTTTCTAACCAATGTAGTGCTTTCTCGAAATCAACTTCGATAGTTGCAGGGTTTGTAATAGGGTCATAAGTGCCAATTTGCTCGATGTACTTGCCATCTCGTGGCGACCTCACATCCGCAATCACTATGTGATAAAGCGGATTTTTTTTCTTTCCATGTCTTGCTAATCTAATTTTTGCTGGCATAAATTAATTATTATTTTTTTTTAAAATGAACTGCAAAGATACAAAATATTTTAAAATAATAATTTTGTTTTAAAAATATTTTTTTATCTTTGCAACCCTCAACAAAAAGGTACCATAGCTCAGTTGGTAGAGCAACGGACTGAAAATCCGTGTGTCCTTGGTTCAATTCCAAGTGGTACCACAAAAAACTCCGAAATTTTCGGAGTTTTTTTATTTATCATTAATTACAAATAACTTTCTAATGTTTGATTTTGCATATATTCTTTAAACTTTACTGATAAATCATAAGTTAAAGTATCCATAAAACATTTATTAAAAGGACAAATTTGCTTATCGAGATAACATTTGGTGATTTCTATTTCACCTTCTATTGCTTCGTAAATTTCTAATAATGTTATTTTTTTTGGTTCTTTTTTTAACACAAAACCACCGGTTGGGCCTCGTTGCGATGATAAATAACCTTGCTTTACCATTCGCTGCATAACTTTAGAAACATGATGCTTTGATGTTTGTGTTAAATCTGCAATATCTAAAACATTTACATTTTTTTCGGAACGTGCTATTATTATCATTCCATGTAATGCTATTGAGGCAGCTTCTGATATTGATACTATTTTTGACATTGAATATATATGGTATTTAATTACGCAAATATAAATTATTTTTTTATACCAAAGTTTTTATTAAAATAAATTTACACATTAAAATTTATTTTATATTTGTATAATATTTAAAATTTAAGCAACCTTAATTTATTTTAAACGTCTTTACTATTAAACATTAAAAAAATAAAATCATGAAAACAATTCTATCAATTATCGTTTTTCTCGTTTTTACGGGAAATTTTTTATTTGGGCAGGTTATAGTTAATTTAACTCCTATAAATGCTACCTGCTATGGTGCTTGTAACGGTTCTATTACTTCTAGTGTAACAGGTGGCACACCGCCCTATACTTATTTATGGAGTAATACACAAACAATTCCAAATCCAACTGGTTTATGTGCAGGAACTTATATGGTTACTGTTACCGATGCGGCGGCGGCAAGCGGTACTTTTTCGGCTACGGTTGCACAACCACCAATATTAACTGCAATCATTTCTGCTTCAACTAATGTTTCATGTTATGGCGGAACTGACGGTACAGCAACCATAAGTGCTTCCGGAGGAACTCCGCCTTATATGTATAATTGGTCAAATGGTGTAACTATACCAGAATGGGCTGGAATGGCTGGTACTTATACGGTTACTGTAACAGATTCAAATGGATGTACTGCCACAACAAGTGTTACAATTACTGAACCTCCGGTATTAACTGTAAGTATTACAAGTTCTACTAATGCTTCGTGTAATGGAATGTGTGATGGAACTGCAACAACCACTGTTTCAGGTGGAACATCACCTTATTCTTGTTATTGGGTGAATGGGCAAACAACTCTAACTACTTATAATGTATGTGCAGGAAATTATGGTGTTTCTATATCTGATGCCAATGGTTGCACAACTACAGCAACTGCAACAATAACTGAACCTGCTGCTTTAACACCTTCAATTACTGGAACATTAAGTTATTGTGCAGGTTCAAGTACAACATTGGATGCAGGTTCTGGATATTCAATTTACAGTTGGTCACCATCTGGCAACACACAAATAATAAATGTAACAAGTGCCGGAAATTATTCGGTAACTGTAACAGATGCAAATGGATGTTTCGGAACTGATAATGTTACTGTAACAGAAAATTCTTTACCAACTGTATATGCAGGTGTTGATATGACTGTTTGCGAAGGCACAGCAGTTACTTTATCCGGCAGCGGTGCGATGATATATACATGGGATAACAGTGTAACAGATGGAACTCCGTTTACACCTCTATCAACAACAACTTATACCGTAACCGGAACCAATGGAAATGGCTGTACCAATACCGACCAGGTAGTTGTAACCGTAAATGCTTTACCAACTGTAAATGCAGGTGCTGACCAAACAGTTTGTGCAGGTACATCGGTTACTTTATCAGGTAGCGGTAACGCAACTTCATATTTATGGGATAACGGTGTAACAGATGGAACTCCATTTACACCTACTAATACAACTACTTATACAGTAATAGGAACAGACGCAAACGGATGTACAAATACCGACACTGTTTTAGTAACTGTAAATGCCTTAGCAATATTAAGCGGTACAGTATCTTATTCCGGTGGAAATATTCCTGCTGGCGATGGGATAGTAAATTTATTTAAACAATCAACAGGTGGTGGCGGGCAATTCGATTCAATTGCTTCGCAAACAATAACATCAACAGGTTATTTGTTTAATAATTTAATGCCGGGCAATTATCATATTAGCGTAGTGTTAACTAATCCGGCTTTATATCCTAATTTATTAACTACATATTATAATAATCATTTTTTATGGACTGATGCCGATACAATTATTTTAGTATGTAACGATAATATAAGTCTCCCGATTACAATGTACGAGTTTGTTTCATCGCCTCCTGGAAATTGCGATTTAAGCGGTACAATTGTTTATGGAAATTATTCTGGTTTTAAAAGCACCAAAGCAGTTGGCGAACCTGTTCCCGGTGCCGAAATATTAATTGAGCAGGAACCAAATGATGTGCCAATTCAATCAGTAATTACAGATAATAATGGGTTTTATTTATTATCAAATATTGCAGAAGGATTTGGTTACCATTTGTTGGTTGATATTCCCGGATACCCTATTTTGTCAACTTATTTGAATATAACAATTAACAATACCGACACACTTTTAAATAATCTCAACTTTATATTTGATACAAGCTCAACAGGTGGTATTTTTATTGATACAGCAACAGGTTTCTCAAATCTGTTTATAAACTCAGGAATAGTTTCGATGAATGTTTTTCCAAACCCATTTGCAAATCAATTGAATATAAATTTTGAATTATCGCAAAATGTTGATATTGTTGTTGAATTAATTTCAATAAATGGAAGTCAAACTAAAGAATTATTAAATAAAACAAATTGCAAAAAAGGCAGTTATAATTATAGTGTTACAATTCCTCAAAATTTTGCAGAAGGTAATTATTTGCTCAAAATAAAAGCGGGGAATAATGTTATAGTAAAGAAACTGATATTGAAAAAATAAATTCCATTTTTTTGTCATATTGAGTGATTAGCGAAACGTCTATTGCAAAAACAGATTCTTCACTAATCGTTCAGAATGACAGAAAGCGGTGGGTTTAGAATGACATTTGTAAATTTTAAGACAATCCTTTTATAAAATTGACCTAACAGGTTTCAAAAACCAGTTAGGTCTTAATTTATTTTATATTTTTGCCAATAAATTTATGGATTATTTAATAATTGTTTTAGTCGCTATTGGCTTATGTTTCGACACATTTGCCGTGTCTATTAGCAGCGGAATAGCTAAGCAGGAAATTGTTTTTCGGGATGCTTTAAAAATCGCTTTTACACTGGCTTTTTTTCAGGGTTTTATGCCTCTCGCAGGCTGGGGATTGGGCGAACAAATTAAACACTATCTTTCAGAAATTGACCATTGGGTTGCTTTTACAATTTTGTTTGTATTAGGTTTAAAAATGATAATTGAAAGCTTTAAACACGACGAAAAAAAAGAATATAATCCTCTAAACCCATGGATATTAATAAGCATGGCAATTGCTACAAGTATAGATGCTCTGGCGGTTGGTTTTAGTTTTTCAATAATAAGCATTCCTATTATTATATCGGCATTAATAATCGGATTAGTAACATTTTTAGCTTCAATGTTGGGTATTTTATTTGGAAAAAAAACCGGAAAAAACTTCGGAAACAAAATCGAAATAATTGGTGGTACAATACTTATAATAATAGGTATTAAAATATTAATTGAACACCTTTATTTCTAACTCTATTTAGTGTCTGTCCATAATGTCCGATTTTTTCGTTATACTCGTTTTGAAAACAGTCATTTACTACAGTAAACTCCTTGGTTTTCAAAACTTCGTATGCCTCAAACTCGAACATTATGAATCAGACACTGACTTTATAGACAGACTCTATTTAAATCCGTGGTCTGTACCCCACAGACCACAAGTTAAATTTCGTATTTATATTTAACAATTAAGCGATGCTAATTGGTCTGTGAGCCACAGACCAAGGTGTGAGGAACTTCGGGAGTCAGAATAGCCGTAATTATTTGTATAAAAGTTTGAAATCGGCAAGTGCTATTGCAGTTATTGCTTCAATAACAACAGGCACTCGCAAAGCGATACAGGCATCATGGCGACCTTTAACTTCGAGTGGTTTTATTATATTTTCTTCAAAATTAAATGTATTTTGAGAAACAGAAATGCTCGAAGCTGGTTTTACTGCAACTCTGAATATTAATTCGTTGCCATTTGTTATTCCGCCTAAAATTCCACCACAATTATTGGTTTTTGTTTTTCCTTTTTCGTTGATAAAAACATCATTTTGTTGCATACCAGTATTTTTAACAGCTCTAAAACCATTACCAAACTCAATGCCTTTAATGGCAGGAATAGCAAATGCAAGATGCGAAATAACTGATTCTACAGAATCGAAAAATGGCTCACCGTAACCGACAGGGATTCCTTTTGCAACACATTCAACAATTCCACCAATTGTGTTATTTGTTTTTATAGCATTTTCGATAGCAATATCTATATTTCTAATACCACCGGCTTCAATTAATTTAGCATTTATTGATATGTTTTTAAGTATTTTTTTTGCAATACATCCAGCCGCAACAATGGGCAGAGTTAATCGTCCGGAGAAATGTCCTCCGCCTCTGCAATCATTAAAGCCATCATACTTTATTTTAGCAGTAAAATCGGCATGTCCAGGACGATTGTGATTAACTAAATTATTGTAATCGTCCGATTTAACATCTTCGTTGTTAAAAATTATTGTAATTGGGCTTCCGGTAGAATAATCATTAAACACACCCGAAATAATTTGTGGAATATCAACTTCCTTTCGGGCAGTAGTTCCAGCTTTGCCACCTTTTCTTCTTTCAATATCGGGAATAAAATCTTTTTCGAGTATTTTTATTCCAGGCGGACAGCCATCAATAACAATACCTACGGCTAAATTATGTGATTCGCCAAATATTTGTATCCGAAAAATTCGTCCAAAGCTGTTCATTTATAAAAATAATTATTAAAGTCAAATTTTAATGTTCGCAATGATTACCATGAACATGTCCATGATTAAATTCTTCTTTAGTTGCCTCCCTAACATTAAGCACTCTACCTTCAAAATATAAATCTTCGCCAGCCATTGGGTGATTAAAATCAACTATTACGGTATCCTTTGTTATATCAATAATAAAACCATCAAACTCGTTACCCTGCTCGTCTTTCATAGGAACTTTAGCTCCTGCAAAAATAATCTCTTTATTAAATTTTCCATCTACTTCGAAAACATTTTTAGGTAAATCAACAATATTTTTTTCGTTTACTTCACCATAAGCGTCATTACATGCAATTTTAAATTTAAAGGTATCATCTTTTTTAAGCCCTTTAATATTATTTTCAAAAGCATCGAGCATAAAACCACTTTCATATATAAACGTAAAAGGATTGTCGTTTGTTACTTCTTCAATAATATCACCGTTAAAATCGTCAAAATGCAAAATGTAGCTTAATTCAACTACTTTGTTTTTAGATATTTCCATTTATGTTTTTTATTAAATATTATATTTTAAAGATAAAATAAATGTTTTTTTAAAAAAATTATTTTTTAAAACTCAAAATTCATTCTTATTAAAGGGTTGGGGTACAACGAATATTCTGTTTCATTTAAGTTCCACAAAACCATTAAATTAACAAAACTACGTTCACCAATTGGATATTTATATCCACCGCCAATAAAAATACTTGTAATATTAGTCCGGTTTGTGCTGGGCAAATATGTTAAATATTGTGATTCAACGCTTAATATTTCATATTCGGCTCTGACAAAAAAATTATCTAACACAATGTACGAAGAAAAAATATTTCCTCCATATATATTAGTTGAAAACTTAGGATATCTGTTATACGAGTAATAATTATACGAAAATCCAACCCCTGTACTAAATTTTTCTGTAAAACGATATCCAACCTGTGGGTTTAATGTAATAATGTTTTCTACTCCAAAACTTGCTCCTAAACCACCACCAAAAAATATTTTTTTAAAATCGAATCCATTTTTTTTATTTGATGATGGAGTCGGCTGATTTTGAACAAATTCCTGTGATTTTACTAAAGGTGAAAAAACAGTTAAAAATAATATAATGAAAAACAAATATTTTTTCAAAATCCTCATTTCTTTAATTTTAATACAAATTTACAAATAAAGTCAAAACAAATAATCTTTTTATTTGTTAACGTTTAACAAAAAATAATTGTTAATAGCCGCTAAAGAATTTTATGAACAACTCGCAATTTGATAATCAATGACTTTATAAATAGAATATATGCTTACAAACAATATTTTAGTTCTTGTTAATAAGTTGTTGAAAACCTTTTTGCTACTTGCAGCTAAGGTTTGTTAACTTTGTAATGAAAATAATAATGATGGAAATTTATGAACATATAAGCAATCTACTTTTCAAACACAACTGTGTGATATTACCCGATTTTGGTGGGTTTATTGCCAATTACAAACCTGCAGGATTCTCAAAAGAAACTCATATTTACTATCCACCATCAAAAAATATTGTATTTAACTGCAATTTAAAAAATAACGATGGATTATTGGCAAACTGCATTTCAAATTTCGAAAATATTAGTTATTCCGATGCTATAACTAAAATCTCTGATTTCGTAAATCTTATAACTACCAACCTCGACACCAATAAATCTGTCATTTTTAACGGTATTGGTACATTTATTAAACAGAACGATAATTTAATTTTCACTCCCGATAATTCAATAAACCGATTAATTGAAGCATTTGGTTTACCTGTTTTGCAATTACCTATTGAATTTGAAAGTAATGTTAGACCAATATTCTCAAAACAAATTACAAGCAAAAGTCATTTGCTTCAAAAAGCTGCAGTTGTTATACCAATTGTCTTAATTCTTGCATTATTCCCAACAAAAATAAGTAAAATGCCATTTTCTGCAAATAATAATGCAGGATTTTATTCGCAAATTAACGAAAGCAATAACATTTTAAATAACCCTACTTCTTATTCAAATGTTGTTGATAAATTTACTCAGATAGAATACGCATTATATTATTCGGAGCCTAAATTAACAAATAACATAAACAAAAAAGAAATTTTAAAAGATTCTACTAATTATACCGACACAGTGATACTTCAGAATGAAATAAAAAATAAAAATACAGAATCAAATTCAACTAATGAAACTGTTTTGGAACCTTCGTCAAACAAAAAACATTTTATTATAGCAGGCTCATTTGTAGAAATGAGAAGAGTAAAAGTATTTTGTAAAGAATTAAAAAATAAAAATTACAATCCCGAACTTGTAAAACGCGATGGTAAACTTCGTATTTCTGTTGCATCTTTCGAATCATCTATCGAAGCAAATAAATCAATTATGCTTTTTAGAGAACAACATCCCGAACTTCCGGTATGGTTGTTAAATATTTAATTGTTAATCAGTTACAGTATTTTCTTTAAAATTTTAAAAATAAATTCTTAAAAAAGCTTGACTTATTGATATTTTTATATTATTATTGTGCAGTTTTATAAGACATTTATGTTAAAAAAATTAAGTTTTATAATTGTTTTGACATTTTGCTTTGGGTATATTTTTTTATCTTGTCACAAAACAACACCACCAAAAGCAATTGTAACTGTAGTAGATACCGGAGAAATAAGATTAGCTAATGTTAAAGTTACTGTATATGCCAAACCAAACGGTTCGTATATTGACCCGGAATCAAAAATTGTTAACGATATTCAATATACCGATGCTGGCGGAGATGCTTATTTTACTTTTAAAAATAAAGCAATTTTAACAGCTAAAGCCGAACTTTTTATAGGCAATAGCACAATACCTTCAAAGAGTGGTGAAAAACTTTTAAAATTAGATGAAGACCATACTGAAACTGTAACAATAAAAATAAAATAATTTTATATGAAACTTTCTGCAATATTAATATTAGGACTATTTACATTTTTAGCTTTAACAGCATCAAAATGTAATAAAGAAAACCCTCCAAAAGCTATAGTAACAGTTGTTGACCAAGAAGGACACTACTTATCTGGCGCTACAGTGAAGGTTTATTCCGACCCGACTTATTACAACAATGGGCAAGGATATCCAAGTGTCGGATATTATAATCCTGACGAAAAAACACTTTATGACATTCAGGTAACTGATGGCGCCGGTCAATCATACCATAGTTTTAAATATGAAAGTATTTATAGCGTAAAAGTAACTTATATCAAACAGATTATCCATCCCGGACCTCATGCCGATACCATTTTTTGGTATGGCGAAGGTGCATTAATTTTAAAAGTTGATAAAACTTATCCCGAAACGGTTACCGTTTACCCAGGGTCATAAATTTGAGCTGTTAGCTCAGTTGGTTTAGAGCATTACCTTGACAGGGTAGGGGTCACTGGTTCGAATCCAGTACAGCTCACTTTATTATCTTTAAACTAAATAGTTTGTCTGTAAAGTCAAGAGAACTTGCAAATTTATGACATATTTATAATTCTGAACTTATGTGGATAAGGTATAAAGGTATATGGTATAAGGATTTAACCGTCATTCCCTATTCCCTTATTCCATTGTTCCCTATAAATTAAAATGCTGATATTACGGACAGACTCTAATATAGTGTCTGTCTGTAATATCAAGTGTCTGAACTATAATGTTCGAGTTTGAGGCTTACGAAGTTTTGAAAACCAAGGAGTTTACTTATGTAAATGACTGTTTTCAAAACAAGCATAACGAAAAAATCGGACATTATAGACAGACTCTGATTAATTTGCACAATCACTGCATGTTCCATAAATGTACAAAGAATGAAATTCAGTTTCAAAGTTTTGGTTTTGTTTTACCGATTTTATAATTTCATATAAACGAGGGTCGCAAAATTCAGTAACTTTTCCACATTTTACACAAATTAAATGGTCGTGCTGTCTGCATTCATAAGCTTTTTCGAATTGAGCAATATTTCTTCCAAACTGATGCTTTATAACTAAATGAGAGTCGAGTAATAGCTCAATAGTATTGTAAAGCGTAGCACGGCTAACACGGTAGTGGTTATTCTTCATGTGAATATAAAGAGTTTCGATATCGAAATGCCCTTCTTGTGAATAAATTTCTTCCAGAATAGCATAACGTTCAGGGGTTTTGCGATGACCATTTCTTTCAAGGTAACCAGTAAACAACTGACTAACAACTTGTTTAATGTTTTTTTTTGCCATGTTTCTTTTTTTAATGTGTGCTAAATTAATAAAAAATTATTTATATAAATTCTTAATATAAATAAGTAAGATTTTCAAAATAACTTCCCCCAAAAGCACTTTATTAATTGAGGCATAATGAGGCAATTTT
>MENF01000045.1 GCA_001769035.1 Bacteroidetes bacterium GWA2_32_17 | reverse complement strand
CTTTTTGTAAATGTTAATAAATTGATGAGTTATTAACAAATATTTCTTGTTTTTGATAGTTTTTTCTGCAATGTGGGTTAAAAATAACGGCAACTTTTATTTGATATTATAATAGTGGTGTTAAAAAATACAAATAACACGCAACATATAAGCGTATTAAGAAATAATATTTTCAAAGTATAATCGTTTATGGCAACTGAATTCAAACAGAAATCGCATTAGGGATTGCAGCGGAAATCCTTTTTGCTTTTCGCAAAAAGATTGCAGCGAAAAGCCCGACCCGTAGGGAAATGCCCATTATAATTTAAATAATATAACAAAGTTTCATTGAAAATTTTAATCTATTTTACTAACTTCTTGTAATGTATATTTTATTTTTTCTTTTTCAGCAACTTTTAATTCTTCAATAATTTCTAAGCAAGTTAGTTTGTAATTTGTTGTTTCTACAGTAATGCCTTGTAATAATTGACTTTTTGTATCTCCACTATATTCTTTTTCATCGTCAAGATTAAATATTCTCCATGTTCCTTTCTCAACATCAACTTGAACAAAATATCCAATAAATACTTTTATTTCTTCTGCCAATTCTTCAGTTAAATTTAGTACTTCGTAAATTTTTTCAGCTTTTGTTTTATCTATTATAGTATAATGTACAGATTCTTGTCCGAGAGAATACCACTTATGTTTTACTTTTATATCACAATCAATTAATTTTTTTAATAATTTTTTAAAGCTACTAATTGTATGACCTTTTACACTTCTAAGTAATTCTAAATATTTTTCTTGATTGTCAAAGTCTTTTCCAATATCATCAAAAATTTTCAATGCTAACTCAATAATAGAATTACCAAATAAATCTACTTGGGCAGTTGAATACATATGAATATTGAATGAACTACGTGAAGAAGCAAATGCACGTAATTTATAATTCTGAGGAATATAATAAGACTTTTTATCCTTTAAATTTTGCTTAGTAATAGCTTTCTTATAACTGTTTTCAATAATACCTTGATACAATTTAACAATATCGCCTAAATCATCTGCTCCAATACTATAATTATCCTGTACATCTGAAACCGCTAAATGAATTATTGCATTATTTTTCTCTAAGGCTTCATTTAAAATTAGTTTGTTATCATCTAAAGGTTTTTTATAATTAAAACCAGATTCAGGAAGAAATTCTTCTGGCAAAACTTCCTTATCCCAAATAGTTGCAATTATAAATTCATCGACATTATCAAAATAATAATATTGTTTAGTTTCTGGTTGAGTAAAGATAGTTCGTAAATCAATATTGCCATTAATAAACTCTGTTAATCTAAACAATGAAATTGCAGTAGAAATAAAATTTATTTCATTCCCTTCTACATTTACTAGTAAACATAAATAATTAGTGCCTACTTCATCCTTCGCAATAAACAACTCAGGAAGATCATAGTATATTAGAACTTGCGATATTTGTAATTTTTTTGTCACGAAACTTTTTTAGCTGTTTCTAATTTAAAAGAAATACTTCTCCACCATGAATAGTGATTTGGATCAGGAAAAGTTTTCATAACTAAACCATCATCCGCATTTAATTTTAATTCCAAAATAGATTTCCATTTATTTCGATGTCTTGGCAGTTTTCTCAAATTAATACATTTATCCAACGAATCATAAACGGATATAGAACGAGCAATACATTCAGGCACATTGTTAAACACTCTTTCTGGGTGTAAATATCTATGAGAAAGAAAATCGTTTAAATTAGGATTTTCTGATGTAGAAAACCTATAAAAAGAAAAACCTTCAGGATTGAAAGCCTCTTTTGGAGGACACTGTTCCGGTAATTCTTCAAACCAATTCATCATTTCTGTATTACAATATTTTGTTCGATTTCAGATAAATTATAAAGTTCGAACACTCTTTTATCAATTAACGAGTCAGTATCAGAAATAATCTTTTTTATAGATTCTGCACTAGTTTTTTGTTCTTCAAAAAAAGAAATCCATTCTGATTGATCAACAAGAGTCATTTTTATTTTTTGTTTGGATAGCTCTTTACTAAAATCAGAAAATGTTAATTCATACCATAAATCTATTTTCGCAGTAATATTTAAGGAATTGAATTTTGATTTCAGAACTTTTAAAAACTGTTCCTTAATTAAAAAAAGATTTTTACTCTCTTTAATCATAATATCTACAAGAGAAATAAATTCTTGTTGTGTTTTTTTTGAAACTTCAGGTATTGGTAGATTGCGAACATCATTAACCAATATCTTTGGGAACAGCCCTTTTTTCGCTTTTGGCGATGTTAGATAATGATACCAAACAATAAGTTTGGAGTTTAAGATAGCAAGAATATATTTTAAAGAATAATTAGATTGCTTTTGAATAACATTTATTATTGAAGGGGTATTGTAAAATTCTTCTTCTGTGTATGCACAGTATAAATAAGAATTAACAATTTCACGAATTAATATTCGAGGACTTGTAAAGAATTTAGGTTCTACATAACCAGCAACGTGTTTGCCGTACTTAATAAAAAGACTAGGATGTAAATTGAAATATCTTGAAATATCTTTTCCTTGTATTTCAGGACGATATTCATTTGTTATTTGTTTTTCTGAATGCCATAATCTTTGGTCAACTATTTTATTCCCTTCTTCTTCTCCATATTGTTTGATTAAATCTGCTCGGCGGTATGGTATATATCCCTGTGAAACGTCACATATTTCTTTTAAAGATTGATGTTTCTTGATTTTTTCAATAACCTGTTCTTTCTCTGGTGAATAATGGAAAAACTTTAACCAATTGTCTATGTTTTGTAAAAGCTGAGTCTTAGATATTTGGAAAACAGGTGTTACATTTTTCACATCTGATTGAATAATGTTTAAGTCTGTTATAACATTTTCGGATTTTTCATTTTTTAATGAAAAAATACATGTTCTTACAGAAGTATCTTCAAATGTTTGGTCGTTTGACAAATCAGTTATTGATAAAATTTGAAATTTATCAAGTATATTTTTCCTATAGTTTATTCCATAAAGTATAGATAAAAATGTGTTTGGAAAAATGTAACTTAAAATTCCTTTTTGATTAAGTAATTGTGTGCCTTTTGAAATGAAATAAATGTAAATTTCATAGTCGGGTACAAGTGAATCGAATTTTGTCAAATATTCTTTTTCTTTTTCATTGAATGGCGTACCATAAGGTGGATTACCTACAATTATGTCGAACCCTCCGTTTTGAATAATATTGTTAAAATTCTCTGACCATACAAATGCTTTCTCACCAGCAATTTCCTTATCGGCAATTAGAGAGTTTCCGCATCTTATATTTTCATCAAGTGCGGTTAATTCTTTGCCTTTATTTGCTGTCTTAAGCCAAAGTGAAAGTTTTGTGATTTCAACGGATTCCGGATTAAGATCAACACCGTAAATGTTATTTGTTAAAATGTGTTTGTCCAGTTCAAATATTTCTCGTTGACCTAATCGTAATTCACTTAATTTGTCATTAATTACCTGTCCTACTTTATAGAGGAAATCGAATACTTGATTTAGAAAAGCACCTGAACCGCATGCAGGGTCTAATACTTTAATATTTCTTATTTTCTCTTTATAAGATTCCCAGAATTTAATGTGTTTTTCAATATTTTTATTGAAAGTTAATATATGAGTTAATTTACCTGTACTTTTATTTTTCTTTTTCTCAGTTTTTATACTTTGAAAATCAGTTATTGTTATTTCAGGTAGATTGTTAAACCCAAGTTCATTTTTTCTTTCTTCAAGCCAACCTCCAACAGATTCTCTAACAATATACCTTGTTATATATTCGGGAGTATAAAAAATACCCTCTTTCTTCCGTTTTCCGTTTTTCTTTACTTCTGATTTTTCTTCGTGGGAAAGGTCTTTACCGTTTCCTATTTGTGCTTTTATTTCTTCAATATCTGATAAAGATTGCTCAAATATATGTCCTAAAATATTTACATTAATATCGCTTGCAAAATCATATTCTGAAAAGTCAATGAGTTTAAGTAAAATATCATCAAAAATTACGAGATTATCCAAGTCCTCGTCTTTTGCGAATAAGCCACCATTGAACTTATTTATATCATGCGGGGGATTTCCTTTGTCTATACTTTGAAATAAACCCTTTAGTTGTCGCCAAAGTTTATTCTCTTCGAAATCGAAAGCATTTTTTAATATTTCTTTTGTCTTTTTTAGTGTGTAAGGCGGTAATAACCCTGCATCTTCACAAAAACAAACAAATGTAAAACGGTCTAAAAGTTTTTGGGTTTTATTAAATAGTAAAAATTCGTCTTGCCCTTTATTATTTGTTTTTAAATGAGTGAAAAGGTCTAATCGTAAGGTTTTATATTCGTTGTAGAATTTTTTGGTAATTGTATGTTCAATTTCCTGCCGTTCTCTATAAATCTTATCAATTGTAGATTCTGCTTTTTCAGAAATTAAATTTTCTTTTTGTAAAATATAAATAAATCGCTTGAGATTATCTTGTTCAAGTAGTTCAGGAAGATAAAACATTTCATATGAACCTTGATCTGATGAATGATAAAGTCTAATTTCTCTAAAATTTGAAACAATTACCCATTTACATTTACCGCCGGCTTTTGAAGAATAAGAAAAAGCTTGTTCAACTGGTGTTCTTTTATCGTTTTGTCTTTGCTGTGGTTTATCAAGGTCAGTTAATGCATCTTTTAATTCAATAACTGCCTTAACTTCCTCTCTAATTCCATTATCAGTTATTGAAAAAAAACCTAAAGCACCATCGGCTTGTGTTCCATCAGTTAATGATTTATGTTCTTTTTCCAGATTCCATTTTTTAGAATCTTTGTATTCATAACCCAAAACATCACCAAAAAAATTATTTAAGAAATCGGCTTGTATAGATTTTTCCTTTGTTTTTTCTATTCTTCCACTTTCCAATGCTTTTATATAAAGGTTAATAGTCTTAGTTTTTGCTTCAAGATATGGAATATCTTCAATCTTGAATTCATCAAGCCTTTTTTTAAAGTACTTATCACCAAATATATATTGTAGAGCCATTATTTATAATTGAAAAATTTCTATACTCAAAAGTAGGAATAAAAGTGATAACAAAAAATTAGTGTTTTATAGTTTATTATTAATTAGTTGTGTGTAATATTAATTAAAGATATTTTTAAGAATTGTATTATAATCTGTTTTACTATTTCTTAAGTTCGCAAATTAATTCTTCAGGCATCAAATATAAATCATTCTTTGTCCTAGATAAAGCAACATATAATTTATTAGTAGTTGTCGGTGGCAATTCGTGTAATTTGTTTTTTTGATATTTTTCATTTGTCGTTTTATTTAAAACAACACAAACATTATAATATTTGTTTTCGCCTTTGCTATCACCCCAGTTTCTTGAGAAACAATTATATTTATGGTGTTCTCTGTAAAATAACTTTACAATTTCAGAATTACTTTGTAATTTATATGCTTCCTCTTTATTGTCAATGAAATTAATATTTGTTTCCTCTTTTTTATGAGATTCTAAAGAAATTCCTAAATTGTCAGAAATGTATTTGCATATTGTTGGACTACATCGCCAACTTTTATTCAACGTTGTTAAGTCAACGGTTAGTCCAATTCTTTTAAATTCATCTTGGTATTTTTTGAAATCGGTATGTAAATTTTTATTTACAACTCCATCTCTACTTGTATCAAAGGTGTGTTGGTAAAAGTCCCCAACAAATAACATATTAAGATTTGATTTTACAATTTCTTTTAAAAAATTAAAGTCATTACCAGCAAAATCTTGTATTTCGTCGATAAATAAATTATCGAAATACTTTGCAAGTCGATTATTTATATCTTCTAAAGCACTTAATTCTATTAATAATTTTGAAATTCTTGAACTATACAATCAGTTATTTCTATCAATATAAAAATCTCTACTATCCTTTTTTGAAAATTTATTATATGGGAAATCAAAATTAATTCCTTTTGTTTTTAACTCGTCTAAAAAAAAAGGTTTGTAGCAGAATGAGTGTAGAAATGAATAATATGAGTGAATTCTAATATTACATGGTAAATAGCCAAATTTATTTATTATTCCTGTTCTTAAATTGTGTAAGTTGTTATTTGTATATGTAATAATTAGAGATTTCTTCTCTAAATTAAGATTGTTAATTATATAAGTTGTTTTTCCTGAACCAGCAACTGCAAAAATTACTTTTTTATCCATTCTATTGCAAGTTTTATATATTCAGGTACGATTACTTCAATTGATTTCTTTTCTAATAATTCATATGCGGCTTCTGCTTTATTTTTTAACATGTAATCTTTTACAGTTAAGGTTTTTCTTCCAGCCAAAAACAAATTATCACAAAGAACTTGGTTTGTAGAATACAAGCAGACTTCAAAAGTGTTCTTTGTGTTATCTTTTTCGGAAAATACTTTTATAAAATCAAATTTTACAAATTCATCGTAATTGTCTATGCAGTTCTGTTGATAGTTCCCATCATTGTCACGTATCACAGCCGTTTTGATTTTTAATTCTTTTGCAATTTCTAAATACCTTTTAAAGCTTGTTCCATTAACAGAAATTATATGAATATCCGACAAGTCTAATTCTGAATTTGTAGTATTTTTAAAAAATGATTCCATTAATATAAACTCTGCATCACCTTCAACTAATATCACTTTCTTTGATAGAACAAAGTCAAGTAAATTATTGTCAGGTGCTTTTATAAAAAATTTAGCAGTCGATTCAGTTATTGAATTTAATAAAATTGGAATTTCGCTATTACTGTTCAGTAATATTGATTTTCTTAAATCTAACCTTGTGCTTATCATATTGCTATGAGTAGTAATAAAGATTTGTTTCTCAGAAGCGCCACTAATATTCCGGATCATTTTTTTCATATTAATATGACTTAAATGATTTTCTGGTTCTTCTAATAGAATTACATCAATATTATTTTCATTTCTACTTAAAGCGAATTCCGTTTTAATAAAACACTGTATTCCTTTACCTTTATTTTCAATATTGATAGCATTTTCAGATAAAGTTAAGTCTGTTTCCAAATTGGATTTAGAGTTATTTCTTATAGTAAAATCGTAAATTTTAATTCTACTATTAATATCATTTAGAACATTGTTTTTAAATAATTCTTTATGTTTTCTATAATCATTTTGATGCTTATTTTTTTCTACAATAGTTGCAAAACTATTATACATATCTTTTACATATTCTTTAATAGCATATTCGCTACTAATTTGTGAATTGTCTACAAGAATATGTCTTAAATATTTTTTATAACCAGAATAGCCATCGCCTTGAAATGTATTGAATTTAATTATATAAAATTCAAAAGGAAAAGCGGTTTCTTTTTGCTCTAATATTTCCTTGATTTCTCTACTTAAATCCTCATTTGGTATGCATTCGAGTTTTAAACCGTCACAAATAGTTTCATCAGAATTGTTTCTACCATTTAGT
Source organism: Bacteroidetes bacterium GWA2_32_17 (assembly GCA_001769035.1). Taxonomy (GTDB): domain Bacteria; phylum Bacteroidota; class Bacteroidia; order Bacteroidales; family GWA2-32-17; genus GWA2-32-17. The sequence continues at coordinate 762 of MENF01000045.1, read as the reverse complement.
TCAAAATTATTTTGTTCATTAAAATATAATTCAACATACATCTTTGGTAAGTCATTGTAATTTTTATCAGAATTAAGAAAATTATTAATTACTTCTGAATTAAATAAATTTTCAAGTCCTGTAGCTTCTACTTTACTTTTACTTCCGCTTAATACCAAGTTTATAGCTTCAAGTATTGAACTTTTACCAGATTCATTGTCGCCAACAAGCAAATTGAGTTTGTCGTTAAATTCTACTGAGAAAGTTTTAAATCTTTTGAAATTGTATAGTTTAATCTTTGTTATATATTTCATATTATGATTGTCAGTTAATTATAATTCAAGTTTTTTATTGATTTTTGTTTTGTTTATTAATCGTTCAAAGCTTAATAAAAGCTATAATTCAACTATGAAAAACGTGTTTTTAAATGTAGGGCAAAAGCAAATGTGGTGCATACCAAAATAAAAATAAATAATAATGCACCTCTTTTGCTTTTGCAGAAGTGATAGCCAAACGGCTTTGCCGAAAAAAGTGCGGTGGGTGAAAAATTAAAACAGAAGGGTTGGGTTTGAGGGTCGGCGGTCATTAAATCTTAATTTTGTTATTTTTTTTGTCAATGCACAAAACTGTCAACCTTTTTTTCTTTCACAACTCAGTCAAAACGATAATCTTTTTTTTCCAAGCATTATTGGTAACAGTTCGCTATTCCCAACCAGTTGTGAGTATATTTATTATATCTACAGTCGTTATTTTCATGTAAACAATTGAATATAACTACTATAT
>MENF01000044.1 GCA_001769035.1 Bacteroidetes bacterium GWA2_32_17 | reverse complement strand
ATCTTATCAAACGGGGTAAATGTAAAATGTTGAATATCCAATGTAGAATTTTAACTGCAACTATTGAGAAAAGACTAACAAGGTACAAAAAACCAGTGGAACTTTTTTTTCAAATATAGTGAATTTTTAACGGCTTACCCTATACCCTTATACCTTTTACCTGAAACCCAAATGTAATAATTTAATCCGTGCAAAGTATAAAAGATATTATTTTCATATTGCAAAAATATAAAGTGAAATCCAATCTTTAACAAGACAGGGGGGAACACATTTCAAGTATGCTTTTTTATAAAATGTAATGTATTGATAATTAGAGCAATGCGATTTTATCTTTTTATAAATGTTAATAAATTGATGAGTTATTAACCAATATTTCTTGTTTTTGATAGTTTTTTCTGCAATGTGGGTTAAAAGTAGGTTTAGAAACAACAACTATAAATGATTTAAAAAAATGGTCAGAAAATAATATTGGAGAAACAAACTTATCAAAAAAAAATAGAGTTTTAAATGAAACAAGGGTGTGATTTATTTATTAAATATCCTTACATTTAACACCCCACGCTTAGGGGTTTATTTCTTAAAACTTAATGTATATTGAACGCCCAAATTTAAACTTATAGTTGAGAAAGCAAAAGTGTTTTTATATCTTGTTTCCGGCATACTATTCTGAATAGTATTATCGAAGCCATTATAATCTTCTAGTTCTGTTTTGTGGTCAGGAGGTACAGAACCATAAGTCCCGGTAGAATATTTACAATAATAATTATAAGAATAAAGCTTGGGCGGAGAATATTTATCAAACACAAATCTACATTCAAACAAAAACGAAAAGTTTTTAATATTGTATTTTGTGCCGAATGATAATACATAACCTAAACTATAACTACCGTAATATTTTTCTTTTGAGCCAAACTCATCACTTCCAGCACTCCATATATCAGTATTAATATTTGTATTATTTACATAAATCACATGCGTAGAACGAGATAAACCTAATTTAATAAATGGTGTTATATGTTTGCTAATAGGATATTGTAAAATACTATTTAAAATGTATGATTTATTAATTGAATAAAAAGTAAAAATAAATTCACTTTTCCCTTGTATGTTGCCATAATAATCGTTACCAGCAGCATAATTGTATGCTCTTTTATTATTAAAATCATCTTGTGAATTATTATAATTATATGTAATTGATAAACCTAAATATTTACCTATGTAGTATCCAATTGAGCCATTAATATTATAACCTGTACCAAAATTCATTTTTGCAGGATTGTTTTTTATTGTAGTATGATCTGTAAAATAACGATAATAATGGTTAATGGAGTCATAAAGAGGTTCTTTAGTTAAATATGCGTTTTCGCTTCCATTAAAATAAGGGATTGGAAGTTTTTTTTTTTGCAAAGAGAAAGCATAACCGTTTGATATTTCGAAAAATAAATGCGAAATAAAAGATTCGTTTAATTTTAAGAACTCAGTTTTGTTTGAAGGAATTTTATATTGAATACCTATACTAAAGTTTACGAGAGAAAAATTATAAGAATTATTAATGCGATTTGTACTGTACGTATTGTTATATCCTGGTGAAGTATTAAGCCATGGGTCAATTTCATATCCCAATGTTTGAGAATTAGCTTCGCTTTTATCAAGAAAAGTTATATTATCTCCTACTTTTGGTACTTTTGAATCTAACGTATGGTCTTCTAAATAAACTTCTTTTATTTTTCCTTTAGATGGTTTGAATTTATCGAAAATAAAACTTGTTTCAAAAAACACAGCAAAATTTTTAAAATTATATTTGGATCCAATGGATGCAGAATAAGATAATTTCCATGGATTGGTATATTCCTCAACTATATAATTATTAACACGTGGATATGCATAAGGATGATAACCATTATAAGAGTCGTAAATGTAAGTTGATTTAATTAAAAGAGTTCTGTTATTTACTGTTATACCACCTTTAACATAAGGAACAAATTTATTAACAGGCAATTGCAAAGTAATTCCGGCAAATAATTTATGATTAATACTGTTAATTGAATAATCAATTTCAGTAATATTAGAACTAATATTATGCGAGAGATATTCTGTTATGAATGTAAATGATTTTTGATATTTGTTTTTACTAAAAGTCAAAGAATCGTTACTATATGTATAGCCCAAATTTAATCCCAAATATTTATTAAAGAAATAAGTTAATCCTCCTGAAACATTGTATCCTACACCAAAACTTTTTTTAATATCATTATAAGATGTGTCATTTTCAATCAATTCTACGCCAGAATTACTTTGTTTATAATAATTATAAGTTGTCAGATTTTGCCAAGGTGTTGGTAATGTGGATTTTTTAATGGGTATTGCATATCCGTTTGAAATTTCGAGAAATAATTGTGCCTGCGACGAAAGGTAAAATATAGTAAATAAGATTAATATTAATGGTTTCATATTAATTGATTATTGATTTTATTAAAGAACGCTTGTTTTAACAACCTTAAAAATTTTAGAAAAATCAGCATTCTGAAAAAGAATAAAATATATTCCGGGTGTTAATTTCTGAGTATTAATAATTATTTGATTTTCGTTATCGGGTAATTCTTTAATTAATTTTTCAGTTATTACTTCGCCTAACGAATTTTCAATTTTTATTATTATGTTTTCTTTATCCGATACTTTATAATCAATCGTAATATATTTATCAAACGGGTTAGGATAAGCATTTACAATATTTTTGTTGGTGTTGGCAGAATTTAAAATAATTGTATCTTTTTTTGTCGTTTGACCATACCAACATGGTTCAATTAAACCACCACCAGCAACAAAATCGTAATTCCCAGTTTGAAAGTCGCCATCTAAAATTATTTCGTTACATGCAATTAGTTCAACTTCATGGGAGTTAATATAGTTATTAATTGTACTGGTAAGTAAAAAACTACCTGCCGAAACATAAGGTAAGTTAATAACTGCATTAGTAAATGGATTGGTTGATGATACGAATTCTGACAGTAAATTACAATCAATAACTTCTACATATTTTCCTGCATTTATTGTAAAATCGTGGTTTTGAATATTATCATGTAGATTTGCTTCCATTTGTACAAAATAACTACCTTGTTGGTTAAAACCATAATCAAAACTTACAGCATTAAAAACAGATATTTGAACATTATATGCAGTATAATCAGGATGCGTATAGTTACAATAGATTTCTTCACCATCAGCAATATTATTACTCCAAATATGTTCTTTTACAGAATTAAAAACCTTCCAATAAATATCTGTCCATGTATTTGGCCAAAAATAATTAGATACATTTATTCCATAATACCCATCAATATATGGTGATATGTGAACAGGGCAAGGATGTCCATCTTCGCTTAAACGAATTCTAATTGGGTTATATTCTGGCTCAATATAGCTAACAATATCGTAACTTACATAATTACCGTAAAAGAAGCGAACGCTCAAATACTTTACTACTTCTACCGCACATCCTGTGTTATCTGTTACAATTAAATGTATTGGGTAAGTACCATAAGTATAGCCAAATTTAATACCGGGATTACCGCTAGTATGAAAAGCTCCATCAATACACTTTATTGCATCGCCTGGTTGTGGATCTCCACTGTTTACTTCAGGTAAAAAATACCAGCACCAATAGTATGGTGGTGAACCTCCAGAAGTTTGTTCAGTAAAATATACATACTCATCTTCAAAGGGATTCAATGGTGAAAAATCAAAATCAGCAGTTAAACTGCCACAAGGGAAAGGGTCGTTAATAGTTAAAAGTTGTTCGCAAAAACCCCAAAAAGTTTCGTCAGTATTGTCGTAAACAATTATACGTATTCTGTATGTTCCTAATATACTAAATGAGTAATTTATATCTTCCATAGCTGCAGTAGAAAACCTATCATCAACATAGTAAAAGTTGTTATCATCCGAGATTTCAAAAAAATAATGGTAATTATGTCCAAAAATATAGCCGGTAGATATATTCGCTGTTATATTAACACTTTCGTTAATATTGGGAGTAGAAATAGACGTATTACAATAAACATCTAAAACAGGAGTATTTTGTGTTGGGTCAATAACAAAAACCTGATTAATTATGCTCTTTGTAATTGTACCACTTGAAACGGTTAATTTAACAGAATAAACACCTGCTGATGTATAAGTATGTGTATAATTATAAAATAAGTAACCTGAGCCTGATACTTCGGAAGTGCCATCGCCAAAATTCCATGTATAATTTGCCGAAGTTCCTAAATTAGAACTTCCATTAAATTGAACTGATAGTGTTCCGTTTGTTTGTTGGTTAGTAAAACTTACATTTGGCGTAAAATATGGAGTTTGAAAATAATAATATGGAGTTGATTCAATAGGTGTAACTCCATTAAAATCTAAACGGTGATATTCACCTGTTGGACTCTTTGTTCTTATATAATCAGGATTAACGTGCATTTTATATTTACAATGATCATCTACAAACCATGTAAATTTAATTGAATTTGACAGACCTTCTGAGGTTACATTATCCCAATGAATATTCGTAAATTCACCACCACCGGTAACAAGTTCAGGTACAAGTGCTAAACTTGGGTCTTGGCTTGCATCGCAATAAGTATCTAAATCAAAATTTGCAACACCGGTATTTGCTGCTGGCACAAATGTAGTATATGATGTAGGTGAAGGGCAAAGAGTAATTTTATTATTTGCAACATAACTAAAACCATAATTATGAACCGGCATATAATTATATGCATCTGAAGCTTCTCTATGAGTTCCGGAATCGAATTTACCATTCATTCGTTTTAAAAGTTCTTCGTTGTTCTCAATTACACCATAATACTCAGTTTCATCTTCATAACCAAAAGTTATTCCACCACCGCAAGCATTAACCCAACCATTTGGTACACTGTAACAACTAGATAATATAGATATTGTGTTGTTAGCTGTATGGTCAGGTTCCCAATATGTCTGTGCCCAATTTGCATTTGAAGCGGCTGCCCATAAGTCCAAATTTATATCCCATTCTACAGGATATTCCAGTGGTGGAATTTGTACGGGGATAATTAAAGGAGATCCTTGACTCCACCCTGTTATAGCAGATGGTGATGTAGCATAAACAAATAACACTCCTGATAGTACCCCGTGTGTAGCAAGATATAAAAATCCTGCATCTTTCATTAGTTTCAAATTTGCATAAGTACAAGTTCCAAAATCATCATCATTTGGAGTATTATCATCAAAAATATTAGCTTGATTATATGTATAGTCTTCATATTCAATATATCCTGTAATGTCATCTACTTCAGTTTGGAAAGATGAAAACGCATCATCCCATGAGCCACTGCAATAAGCAAATATTTCTTTTCTGGATGGAGAATATGTTCCAATAGTCTTTGCACCTCCTTTTTTTAAATCATTTTTTTTGTTACTGGTTGTTTTGTTATTTGTTTCCTTACTGAATGATTTATTATTTATTTCTTTATTGGATGGTAAATCATTTAATTCTTTATCGTTTGAATTGTCATTTATTTCTTTAGAATCTAAAATCAACTTTATTCTTTTATCAAATGTAGGAGAAGTTTGATGTTTTTCTATAAATTTCTTAATAAAATTCGGGTTACCTATCAACATACTTTTAAGGCTATCCGCTTTTTGTTCTATTATAAGATTATTATTTTGAATTATTGAGTAAAAATATTTCAAATGTTTATTATCTGATAAAAGTAATAACTTATTATTAGCATTAGTAGTATCTAATACTATTATATAATTAGACAATAAATTTTTTTCAATAATTTCACTTTCTTGATTAATCCTTTTCTTCAATTCGTCTTTTGAAGCAGGTCCTGTACCATTTGGACCCCATTTTTTACTTTTTTTTCTTAATACAGGACCACCAAATAACATTTTAAATTTATCACCATTATAAAGTGTAATTTCCCATATTTCTTTATCATAATTTACTAAACTTGCAACATTTGGCAAATTTCTATAAAAATTAATAATGCTATCTAGTGCCAGATCGAATTCGTAATGAGTAATATAATAATTTCCCATTGCTAAAAGATAGGGAACATCTGAATTTTGCAATTTGCAACTATTCCACTCTTTAGATGTTGATAGCTTATTAATACAAGGAGGAATACCTAATCTTGTATTACATTCAATTGGTTTCTTCTCATCTTCCAGTTCCTTTGTTACTTGTATTCCATTAATATATATAGCCAACCCTTTTCGTTTAACCTCATAAGGTGGTTCAATATATTTTCCATCAATAAAAACAAAACCGGAATTTATAGGAGTGCCTGACTTTATATTCTCATCTTCCTGAGCAAAAGCAGAGCAACCTATAAACAGAATAACTGCTGTTAAAATAGTTTTCATAGCTTTAAAATTTTTTAAGTTGTTCTACTTTTTTTTGCAATTTATTGAATTGTTCTTTAAGCTTATCAAGTTCTTTTTGTTGCTCCACATTTTGTATAACCGAAGTTTCAAGTTTTTGCAATAGCGATGAAATAAATTGGTCAACATCCATACCCTTTTCAAAAACTTCCTTAGCAGATGGAATTCCTTTTAAATGTTTATGGGTTTTATAGTATTGTTCTTCATCGTATAATGTTGGTACTTTGTAATTATTGTTAAAAACAAAGTCACCAATATTTCCTGTTACTTTAACAATAACTTTTCTACATGTAATGTAACCGTTTCCTTCAATTTTTGTGTTAATGTCAGAATTCATAGTACTTGATGACACATAAAACTTCCCAATTACTTTTGTAATGCTATTGTTTACTGAAAACAATTGTTTAGCACCGACAGCAGAAATATCATTTTGGTTAGAAATTACATAAAAGCCTTCCTGACTTGAGTTATTATCATTATCAATGCAAATTACAGCATCATTATTACTTGAAAAGTAACCAATGCCATTGTTACTGTGAATTTTTAACGAAGAAAATGGTGCAGATACATTGTCAATTATAATTTGAGATTTATCAGTTGAACTTCCTTGAATATGTAAAGCAGAAGTAGGTGTATTTGTGCCTATCCCCACATTATCGTTAAAAATACCAGTACCAGCAACATGGAGTTTTGCTAATGGTGAAGCTGTTCCAATACCAACTCTTCCATCAGCTTTAATAGTCATTAAACCAACCCATCCATCACTATTTGTAAATCTAAAATCACCATTTAGTCCTTTTGAAATAAAACTAATAGAACCTTTACGCCATTCATTTTCAGATACCGAATAGTCATTTCCATACATATAAATTCCTGCTCCATTATCGGCATTAGATACTATTAATGCATCAGTTAAAATGGAATTATAAATAATATGTCCTGCCATATTTAAGTTAGTAGTTGCTGTATGGTTTCCCAAATTATCGCCAATATCTGTTAAACTTTTTTCCCCAATTATATTATTATTATCAGCAACCAGAACAGTATAATTACTACTTGCAGGCGGGTCTAAAGTTCTGATTTTTAGATTACCTGCAACATCAAGTGTTGCTCCTGGTGTTGTTGTTCCAATTCCAACGCTGCCATCTATAGTAGCAAGATAGGCGCTATGTCTGGATTTGAAAGTTCCTGTTGAAGGTAAATTTGGATTATTTTCATCTGGTCCGCCACCTCCAACAATAACATCTTTACCACAGTAATAATTTATTAAAAGTTTTGGATCTCCACTTGAACTTGTACCTGCAACATCTATAATACCATTTGCACCATCGAACCCCATTTGCATAACATTAACAGGATTAGAAGAATTATTACCTGCATATCCCCACGATGTATATCTTCCGTGAAACGCAAATTCATTTGTTGGCATAGGTGGGGTTAAACATTGGTCAAGTTCAGCAGGTGGAGGTCCCGTTCCAAAACAATAGTTACCAAAACCACCAGTTGTTGGTTGATATGATATTACTTTATCTCCTGCAAAAGTTAAACTACCTGCTGTTTTTATGTTGCCTGTAACATTAAAATTGCCATAAATACCTGTATTACCCACAACGGCAAGTTTTTCGTTTGCCAGATTAACGGCTCCGCCTATACTTACAGCTTCGGCTTTTGCTTTAACAACTTTTATGCTGTCGGTATTTAGCTGAGCTGTTCGTACTGTATCGGCAATTATTGTCTGAGCTTTAATACTATCTATAGTAGCTTTTGCACTTATTAACGAATCGCTTACAATAGATGAGGATTTTGTTTGTTTTGACTGCATGGTATCAATTTTGGCTGTTACGCTTTGTACATCCTCGCTTAATATTTTTTGTGCAACAGATAACCATGTGCGTGCCGTGTCGCTTTCTATATTAAACGATTGAAGTTTATCGCTCATAATTAACTGACTTGTTAATATTCCGCCTGTAATAATGGCATCGCCTAATACGTGAAGTTTTGCTATCGGATCCGTTGTTCCTATGCCCACATTTCCGCTTGCCGTTGTAACAATGTTGCTATTTAGCACTTGCCAACCGCTTGTAGCAGGTAATTGTGTAAAGGTACCTGCACCGGTTAATACTTCGTTGGCATTTCCGGATAAAGTATTAGGGATAAATGTTCCGGTACTGTCGTAAAATACAATACCTTTTCCAAAACCATTAAATGCTCCCGCTCTTATACTGCCTGTGGTAAAATTCCCTGTAACATTTGTATTGCCAACAATATCAAGTTTATAATTTGAATCAGGAGTACTTGTTCCAATACCTACTGTGCCTGTTGTTATTTGAACTACATCGTTGCCCGAAATTTGCCAGCCGGTATAGCCCCATGTTCCGTTACCGAGAAGTACCTGCGAGTTATTTCCGGGTAAAGTATTGGGAATTATTGTTCCGGTACTGTCATAAAATACTACGCCATTTCCATAACCTGTAAAAGCTCCTGATTTTATGCTGCCAGTGGTTGTAAAATTTCCTGTAATATTTGTATTACCAACAATATCGAGTTTATAATTTGTATCAGGAGTACTTGTTCCAATACCTACTGTGCCTGTTGTTGTTTGTACCACATCGTTACCTGAAATTTTCCATCCGGCATAGCCCCATGTTCCATTTCCAAGAAATACTTTTGTGGCATCATTTGGAAAAATTGCAGGAACTAATTTGCCTGTATTATCATAAGTAACAATTCCGTTTCCATTATTTGACAACGAATTTATTAATACACTACCACCAGGATTTATTTTCAAGGCAAGTGCATTGTTTACCATAATTAGCAATGCTTGGTCATTAGATGTCCCAAAAGCATCACCCTGTGAGGCAGCATTTAAAGCCGAACTCCATTTCCATCCGGATTGGGCAAGGGTGCTATTTATTTGCAAAAGTAAGAGCATGCAACACGCTATTGTGTACAATGTTATAGAGGTACTCACTCGCAGGATGCGAGCGGGTGCGATTGAGAACTTTCCGAAAGTTACAATGACGTTGCTGTTTTTTTGTAAACTTTGTTTTTGGAAGTAAAATAGATTTTTCATATAAAATATATTTTAGAATAATTAATTTTCAACGAACAAAAAATAATTTTTTAGCAAACTAAACACTTGCTTAAAAATTAAAAAAAAAATTGGTCTTTCAGATTTTTAATACGAAAAAGAAATAAAAAAGTTGCAAAAATTTTAAAATAAATTATATATAGTTGATTATGCGAGTGTTATTGTTTTTAAGAATTAACACTCGGACTATATAGGGCTTGCTGAATAAATATTATCATTCAGTAATATAGAATATTATGGAGTAAATGCTTTTTTAAAGTGCAAAGGATTTTCACTAAAAGCGTAAAATTCTTTGCATTTGAAAGTTGGGCTAAAGCTCGTTTTTAATACGAACTTTATTCTTCACCATTTATAGAGAAGTTAGTAAATGCTGTAACAAACAGCATTTCAGAATGTTGAATATCCCTGACTTTTATGTCAGGTTAAAATGAATTAAAAAATCCGGGCTTTAGCCCCATTGAGTTTTTCAGCAGACCCTATTTAATGCACATTACTATACAAAAATCCCCATTGTCATAAGTCAATGGGGATTAAAGAAATATCAAAATATTATATTACCACAAGCTTTTATAAGTTACATTTTGTGGTTGACCGTTACCCCATGCAACACCAACATCGCGGTATGCTTTAATCATATCTCTTTCAAGACCAATTTCTTTATCATATTTAAAATCCCATTCACGTTTATCAACTTCTTTAATCCTTTTTGCGATTTTATCTGATAAAGCTTTAGATTCATTAAAGCAGGAAGCTTTTGGGTCAATGGTTGCAAGAATAGTACCAGCAGATTGAGCAGCATCCCAACTTTGACCTGCATTCCAAATATTAGTAGCTTCGGTAAGTTTTGTTTTACAGTCAAAATCAATTTTCTGTTGAAAAATAGGAGCAACAGCTGCCATACATTTATTCCAGCATTCAGTGCAGGCATCAGGCACAGATGTTAATTTCCAGATGGCTTCGTCAAATTTATTCATACCTGCAAGACTTTTAGCATCTTTAATAATGAAATCACATTGAGCATTGTAATACTCAATTATTTTTGTTTTGCCTTTTTCAATAAAAGTCTGATAATTAGGGTCGCTTGTCTTTACATTTTTTAAAGCTGCATTATATGCTTTGGTTTCATTATCGCCAACACCTTTACAAGTAGTTGTATAGCTGGCAAAACTTTTACCTTCGAAACCATCACCAATATAAAGTGTAACATCTAAAGTGTATGCCTGCATAGGAGGAGCAGTGGGAGTAATGTCTTTAGTTGTTACAACTACATTAGCTGAAATAATGAATCTTGAGTTCATTGCATCGCCACCCATTCCGTTGGCTGTAATTATTTGGTTAAGTTTATTTTCTAAGTTTTTCTTAGCAATTACCGGCATATTTTCAATCTGATCGGGCACCCATACTGCAAGAGCTAACCTGCCTTTGTCAGACATTTTTCCTGTAGTAGTTTGAGCTTGCACAAAACTAATACTTAACACAAAAGTCATGAATAAAATAAATTTATACTTTTTCATTATGTTATTGTTTTTAATTATTTATCACCTAATACTATTGTTGCCTGTCCCAATCCTTTCATCATAAGTTTATTTACAATGCTATAAGGTGGATTTTTCAAATAGGTTTGTAAGCCCTTGCAAAATCCTCTGGCATCAATAGCTTTACCTGTTTCATCATAAAGAGGAATACGTACTTGTTCGATATACATCATATTATCGGTAGCATCAGTTGTGCTAAAACGTCCTTTAACAGTGTTTTTTGCAAGCCAATCTTCAATTTGTGCACTTAATTCTTTCCCTTCATAATCTGTTTCAAGGTCATTCTCCCATGAATCAAACTTTTTAATTCTGATAGTTATTTCTCTTCCATTATCAAACATATCAGTAAAATGAGCTTGTAACGTATTATTAAAAAGGTCAAGGTGAGCAAGAACGGCTTCTTCTAATAAAACAGGCAGTTCAGCCGAAAATGATGGAGCACCTGTACCGGCAGCAGTTGCAATTTGTTTATCGGTATAAGAATCTAATCCTTGTAAGTTAAATGTAATAGATTTTTTAGGACCAGTAGTGTTAACTGTCCATGTAAGCTGCATAATAATGTCAGCTTTAGCACTTTTCTTTAGTTTGTCAATAGGGCTTTCAACAACGCCTGCACCACCTTTGCTGGTTAACATAGCATCTTCGGCACTTTCGTTAGCTAAACTTTTCAACACTGATTCAGCATTTTTTAATGGGAAACCTCTATCTGCCATTAATCCATTAATTTTACTAATAACTAAAAGTAAATCTGCATTTTCCTGAAAAGCTTTCTTATAATCAGGAACTTTTACTTTAGTACCTTGGTTGTCAAATTCAATCATATAGCCATTTGTATTACACCAAACATCACTTGGTAATATCATAATGGTTGGTTTTTTGGCTTGCGGAAAAGCCGAACTTACACATAGCAGCATAAAAGCGGCTAATAGTGTTGTGTTAATTTTAATTTTCATTTTATTTTCTGTTTTAAATTTAAGATAAATTATTTATTTTATTGTTCATTGTTTACTGCCTACTGATTAAGTTTACTGTTCAAAAAAGTTTATTGTTTTTGGTTTGAAGTTGTAAAAACCCGAAACTTTCTTTTTTAAATTTTCTCATTTGTTTATGGTTTTTTGATTTCCGTCTTTTCTTTAAGTATAAAAAGAAATTGTCCGCCTTCGTCGCCGCTATCTTTTATCGGCTGAAAGTTAGGTGTTTGTTCAGAATTGTTAACTATTGGAATTTTAATATTTTCGTAAAGTTGGCTGGCGTCATAATATTTGCTTGTATTTGAGTTAAGGGTTTTTAAAAGATAATAAGCAAAAACCGAGTGCCCTTCTTTACCACCATCCATTACTGGCTCAATTCCACCTGATGAAATGGCTTTTCGTGAAGGCAGGTTATAGACTTTTGTATAATACTTGTCGGAATTTTCGTAAGGAATTGTAACGGTTTTTCCTCTGAAAATATCACCGCTAAAACAGGCATCGGCTATCAAAAGAGTATGTTTTGATTTTATTCCACCTAAAAATGTTTGAATATCGTTATTGGAAACGAAATTTAAAGTCGAAAGTGTTGTAGCATCAACAGGAACCCAGTACCCTTTATTAAGCTCCTGTTTGAAATCTCCATGCCCCGAATAATAAATCAGCAGATTATCGGTTAATTTCACGTTCTTTACCAACCATTCAAATTCTTTTATAACATTTTCTCTGGTAGCCTGTTCGTTATATAAAGTATGAAAACTGCTAAACTGATATTTCGTTTTTAATAAAGTCTCAATTGCTTTAGCATCAGCAACAGCATTTTTAAGTTTAGGCCATTCGCCCGAATAATTATCAATACCTATTATTAGAGCATAATAATTTCCTATTTGGATGGGTTTTACTTCGGTATTTTTTACATTTAGTCCCGACAGCGGGTCGCCACCACCACGGAATTGAGGTTCATCATTGTTATTATTCGTATTTGATGTAGAAGTGTTTTGAGTTGATGAACCGCTTTTAAGAATGCCGTCGGTTTTCATTTTTGCGATAAGTTCAGCTCTAAGTACGCGAACAACTACACCATATTTTTCTTGAGAACCCGATTGTTTTCGCTCTTTTATTACTTCTGTATGATATTTCGAACCGTCTTTCTCAGATACAAACTCTTTATAAGCACCTCCATCGGCAAAAAATTTATTAAAATAATCTTCGTGGTTTTCCTGAGCATTTACTTCAAAAATAACGGGTTTAACATTACATTCCGACTTGCCATTGCTAATACCTGTAAAGAGTACATCTCTTACAGCATTTTTATAAGCTTGTTCAATGGCATCAGCTCTGTTTCGTCCATTGCCCCAGCTTTTTAATGTTTGAGAACCATCCATTTCTACGCCCAGGCATTCTGTTTTGAAAGTGTAATTTGCTGCTATTCTTTTTTGTGGTTTACAATTCCACATAAAAAAAACGCTAAAAACACAAACGGCAATAATTAATAGTTTGCTTTTCATAATGTAGAGTGTTAAAAGTTTAAAATCCTGAATTTAATGACTTAATAATTCCTGCAGCTTCTAAATCTTTTCGAAGTTCGTCTTTAGATACAGATACAACTACTCCGATTTTATATTCTTTACCAACTTTTATTCTATCTTCGGCAGCAATTGAACCATCACCGCTAACACTTACAAATTTCATATACTTGCCACCATCAGCAAAAAAATCACTAAAAAACTCTTCTTTTTGTTGTTCAAGAGAAGGGTCGTTTGCCAATGGCTTTTGAGTACATCCTGCACCACTGCCAGTAAATCCTTTAAAAATAATACCATGAACTGCGTTTTTCTTTGCTTGATTAATAGCAACATCTGGTTTTTTTGAGTATGACCATACTTTTACTAAATAAGAACCTGAAGCACCGGTAGATACACATTCAACTTCATACCTCCATTCGGCAGTAGCTTTATCGGCTTTCTTTTTTGCCTGTGCATTTAATGCAACAGAAAAACCTATTATCATCAAAAATAACAAGTTTGTTTTTAATAAGATTGTTTTCATTTTACAATTTATTTAAGTGATTAATTGAATTTATTTTAACTGTTTAATTAACATTCCGGAATAAAATTTCTTTCCTCCACTAAATGTTGTACAATTAATGGCTGGTGTTCCTGCCTCTGTAGTTGGTGGTTCATCTGCTGCGTTATACCTGTTATCCCAAATTAATTTATCATCAACTTTTATAGTTCCTTTGCTTACATACATAGTTAAACCTGTTTTTGCATCAATCGTTTGTTCAAGAACTTCAAATTTTTCACCACCTTCTAATCCTTCTTTCATACCAATTTTTGCTGTAATAGGGTCTCCCGAAAAAAGAGGTACTTTAGGTTTAAAAACATCATATTTTTTCTGAAGTTTCGCATAAACGGCATCAATAGTTCTTATAGTAGCTTTTTCGATGATTTGTTCTTCTGTTCTTTTTTCTTTTAATGAAAATAAAACCAAACCTACTGCTTTCTCATCTCCTATAAATTCAAGTTTAAATAAATCTGTATTGTCAAATGCTTCTTTTTTCTTTGAGTCTATTTTCGATTTATCCATCCATAAATCATTGTAGAATACAGCTTCAGTTGAATCGTTCCATGTTAATTTATATAAGAATGAGGTAGCCCAAACAGAATATCCTTCTTTAGCTTTTTCGTAAGCTTCATCAGCAGACTTTAACGCAGCAGTT
Source organism: Bacteroidetes bacterium GWA2_32_17 (assembly GCA_001769035.1). Taxonomy (GTDB): domain Bacteria; phylum Bacteroidota; class Bacteroidia; order Bacteroidales; family GWA2-32-17; genus GWA2-32-17. The sequence goes on along the minus strand of MENF01000044.1, from coordinate 1,109 downwards.
TGAGCAGCAGGAATTTTAATTTTACCTGCTGCAATTTTTGCAGCATCTCTTGTAATAGCAGCAACTACTTCATTATTTACAAAATTAAATTTGGATATTACAACAAATGTATTTCCAATTAATTCGATTCCGGCATCAGCCAAAGATGATGTTCCCCTTGCTGAACCTTTTGCAATGTTTGCCTGCATTTCGGAAGCATTATACGAACCTCTATCTCCAATTAAATTCATGTCAAACGACCCATCCGCTTGTCTGTTAAACCATTTAGCAACCAATTTGTTGGCAACTTTATTTTGTTTCAGGTACTTTTCGATTTGTGTAGCTAATTCAATTGAAGCTGAATCAGTTTTAGCATCTGCTGCATTAGATGCTGCCTTACCCATTTTTGATTTTTCTTTATATAATCCTGCTTTTTCTTCCTTTGTTAAAGGGTATTTTTTTTGGTCGAAAGATTTCTCATCAATTGAGTGATTATTATACTTATCGGGAAAAGGAGCGGTATTAAACGCCTTAAGAATAGTTTCCTTTTGTGGAAAATTTTCTGACTCAACAATCATTGTGTGCAATGAACTTCTCCGATACTTAATATCGGTTTTTCCGTCTTTTGGCTGAGCAAATGTTGCTACTACAAGTCCTGCAACTGCAATTGTAGTTAAAAATACACTTTTTTTCATTTTCATATTTATTTTAATTCTTTACTGGTACGGCTTTTAAGTATAGCCCCGTTTTTTTGAGTGGTTACTGAACTCCACTTTTTAATGTGCAAAAATAATTATTTTTTAATAATAATAAAATATATTTTATATTTTTAAAAATAAATTTACAATATTTTTTCTCCTCTTAAAAAGTTGCATTAATTACTTGAATTTAGGTTTTATAAAAAACTTTTTCCTTAAATATACCTTAAAATATTAACCATTATGAAAAAAAACAACTCCGCAATCGCTCGCATCCTGCGAGTGATTATTCTTTTGGCATCTTGCCACAATACAACAAAATACATTTTAACAGAATTAAATAAATTTAGAATTAAAATAAAATCATTATTTTTACAACAAAATAAAATATTATGGAAGCTATTATCAGAACAAATGACAGAAGCATTTTTA
>MENF01000043.1 GCA_001769035.1 Bacteroidetes bacterium GWA2_32_17 | reverse complement strand
CCCTTGCGTATAAGGGATTTGCACCCTCTGGAAAAATAAACACCCGTTTTGTTTACTATTAAAAAAATATTAGTGTTTTTGCAATTTTTTAATAGCATTGGAACGGGTGTGCACTGCTCATGCAGGGCACACACAGCGGGTTTAAGAAATTGGCGGTTCAGTGATTAAATCAAGTTCAGTTTTTCAATCAAACTTTTGTGAAAGTTGACAGTTTTGTGCTCCGAAATCGCCAAATTCTTAAACCCGCAAAACGTTAGCAGGCTGTTATGGGCAACTTGACACGAATAACAAATCCGATAGCTATCGGATTCAAACATTCTAACGGTTTAATACCCAAGCAAGCATTCCAATATATCGTATGCACGTTGTTATTAAAATTCAAAAAATAAAAATTATTTTTATAACAAATAATTTAATAAATTTGTAAAAGCAAATTTTAATAAACTAAAACAAATGTTTATAAATGGTTGTAAACGGTTAATGTCGGTCATATCATACGTAGCCACTAGTTATGCCTCATGCTAATAAAAAAACAAATACTAATATAAATAACAATGGACAAAATTCAACAACTTGAAACCAAATTAGAAGAAACTAGAAATAGTTTATCAACTGACAGATTAGATATGTCTTTTGGAGAAATAATGAGCATGTATGAAAGAGAGGAAATAATTATTGATCCCGACTTTCAAAGATTGTTTAGATGGGACACATATCAAAAAACTCGATTTATTGAGTCAATACTTATTGGAATACCAATTCCACCAATTTTTGTGGCTGAAGATAAAAATGGCAGATGGGAATTAGTAGATGGACTTCAAAGAATTTCAACTATATTTTCATTTTTTGGAATATTACGTTCAATGCCCGAAAAAAATAATTGGATATTATGCAAAGGTGATATTGCTGATGATTTAGAAAAATTAGCTTGTAAAGATTTACCTTTAAAATTTCAACTTAATATAAAAAGAGCTTCTTGCAGAGTTGAGATAATAAAGTGGAATAGTGTATTTGATATGAGATATGAACTTTTTAATAGACTTAACACAGGTGGTTCAGAGTTGACAGACCAAGAAATTAGAAATGCCATTTTTAGAGGTGTTTCAAAAGATTTTAATTCTTTTCTCAGACGATGTTCGGAAAACACAGATTTCATAAATCTCATTCAACCTACCGAACGCCAGCTTGAACAACTTTACATGGACGAACTTGCACTTCGTTTTTGTTCATTAACGGATTTGAGAGAAGAATTATCTGAAAATATTTCGCAGCATATGACCAATTACATGAAAGTTGCAGTTGCAAAGTCTGAAAAAATACCGGAACTTGAAAAATCATTTAATGAAATAGTTAAAATTCTTTCCCCAATTGGTAAAGATGTTTTTCGAGGTTCTAATAATGTTTTTTCTACTAGTTTATTTGATTGTGTAATGATTGGTATATCAAAATATATTAATCGTTATAGAACAGAAAGAACAGATGTAATCATAGGTAAAATCGAATCTCTTAAAAGCTCTGACTCCTTCAAGAAAGCATCTGGTTCTGCTTCAGCAAGCAAATCAAGAATTTTAAAACGAATGGAAGTGGCTGAAGAAATATTTAGCAATTAACAATATGTCAACATTCATTGACGAAATACTCGCAGATATTGATTGGCGGATCTCTGAATTAGCCCAAATAAAAAGCATTCCTATTAAATACAACTTTAGACCTGACCATAAAGATATTCATATTAAATATGCTATACCTGCTATTTACGCAATATGGGAAGGTTTTGTAAAGAATTGTTTCACAATTTATTCAAACCACTTAAATTCTCTAACAATAAAAAGAACAGAAATTTCAACATCTCTTTTGACTCACCGTATTGACTCAGAATGTGATTTAAATAATCCAAGACAAAATTTTGAATCAAAACAAAAATTAGTTAAGATTATTAATAACTTATTAGTTGATATAATTACTATTAAACCAAGCGTTCCAACAGAATCAAATGTAAACTTGAAAGTACTCAATAAGATTCTTGAACGATTCTGTGTTTCAAAATTAGATGAAACCTACGAGAAAGGTTTAAATAAACTTCTAAGATTTAGAAATACTATTGCACACGGTGAGAATTCTATTTCAGTAAATATGCCACATGTAACAGAATTTATAGCATTAATTGAGAATTTAATGTTGGACATAGCAATAAATATTGAAACTAGTGAAAAAGATGAAAGTTACAAGAATAATAGCACGAAGGCATAACACCACCTACGAAAACAACGAGCAGTAATGTGCAACTTGACAATTATAAAATATTTTGTAACTATACGGCGGTTTGAAATTGACTGCGATTAAATGCCCAACTTTTTTAAGCGTCGGTACGTTATATTTTGTGTAATCTGTGAATCTGTGGCAAAAAAAAATCATAAATATCTTGTAAATCAGCGTCTAATAAAAATATAAAAAAATGAAAAAATTACGTTTTGAAGAAAACCCGACAATTTTTACAACTGGTGCTTTTCTAAAACCAATGAAAATAACAGTTCGTGAAGGAAAGGATATTTGGATATGGTATGTTTCAGAGTTTATTGATGATAGTTTTAAGGAAGGGGAAGTATATAATCCAAAAGAAACTTCAAGAAGTTTAGAAATGTTAGTTGAAGAAATATAATAAGCCAAAGAATATTTATATGAAGTTGAATCCTTAGCTACCCCAAGCGTCCCATTCGTGGTGGTGTTAAAACAACCAACTATAAGCAACCAATTCGTATCATGGTATTTGGAAATAGAAGTTAGAAATTTGGTATTTGTATCTTAGTAAATAACCGATACTATTCCATTAAATTTTAATTTACCGTAATCTAAGTCAATAATATATATGTAAGAGCCCATTGGCAGCTTATATTTCGATGTAGTACCATCCCATTGTTTATTTACATCTGAATATTCTGTTGTTGTTCCATCAAATTTATAAACAATATCGCCCCATCTGTTAAATATTAAAATTTTAATTTGCTCATACTGCTCAATTCCTTTAATTTGCCATGTGTCATTTTTCTTATCATTGTTAGGAGTTATAACATTTGGTATAATAAGTGGGTTTTCTTGTATTGAAATATTAATACTATCAGTTTGAGTACATAAATTTGAATCTGTTATAGTAACAATATACACTCCATTAGTTAAATTAGTTAAATCTTCTGATGTACTGCTGTTTGACCATTCGAAATTATAAGGTGTTATACCTCCCAAAACTGTAATATTGATAGAACCGGTATTATTTGTTATTATTAATGTGTCAGAAATTAAAATTTGTTGAGGTTCGGTTATTATAACATTTGTTATTGAACTACAGCCATTATTATCTGTTACAGTATAATTATATGTACCGGCATTTTCGGTAAAGTTTCCTGTTCCTGAATATGGTGTAGTACCGCCATTAGCATTAACTGTTATTGTACTTGTTTCGCCATTACATAAAATTGGAGTATATGATGAATTAGCTATTAATGAAGTTGGCTCTGTAATATTCACTTCACCTGAATCAATACAATTTTTTACATCAGTAATTGTATAATAATATGTTCCGGCAGAAATATTTGACAAATCTTCGGTAGTTAACAAATTACTCCATTGATAATTTAATGGCAATGTTCCATCACTTACAGTTAAGTCAATTGCTCCGTTACTTAAACCATAACAATTAACATTAGTAATAATATAAGCACTAATTGGCACAGGATTAATGGAAATAGTAGTATTAGCATTTATTTGAGGACAACCTCCCGAAGGCAATATTGTGTATGTTATTAAATATGTTCCAGAATTACTTAAATTAGGTGATATTGTTCCAGTTATTGAGTCTAAAATTAGTCCTGCCTGTGCAGAATATGTTCCTCCACCTGAGCCGGTTTGCTCAACTAAAGCTTGCGAAACAGACGAACAAAAAGAACTGTCAATATATGAAATAGATGCGGTTGGATTATTTGTAATTGTAATAGTTCCATTTGCACTGTCCTGCGAACAAATGCCTGTTGTATTTACGGTGTAGTTATATGTGCCTGAAACTAAGGAAGTTCCACTTATTGTAAATGTTCCTGCATTATAATTTCCTGTAACGCCTGATGGTAATCCTATTACATTTGCTCCGGTTCCTCCACCCGAAATCAAATATGTGATATTTGTTATTGGATTATTATTGCAAATTGTTTGAACATTAGTTCCGGCTCCGGAAGTTAAAGCAATCGTTGCATTTGGATTTACAATTATTGTTCCACCTGCGGAAGTCTGCGTACAAGTCCCTGTTGTAGTAACATTAAATACAAATGTACCCGTATCATTTGTAGTACCGCTGATTGTTAATGTTCCTGAATTATAAATAGCTGATATTCCATTTGGCAAACCGGTAATATTTGCACCTGTTCCACCACCTGAAATTGAATATGTGATATTTGTTATAGAATTATTACTGCATATTGTTTGATTATCGGTACCATTTAAAGAAGTTAATGTTAAAGTGGCATCAGGGTTTACAGTAATTATTCCATTAGCAGTTGCCTGATTACAAATTCCCGTTGTTGTAACATTAAAGTTAAATGTTCCTGAAACGGTTGATGTTCCGCTAATTGTTAATATACCTCCGCTAAATATTCCCGAAACTCCGTTTGGTAACCCTGTAACATTTGCTCCTGTTCCACCACCTCCAATATTATATGTGATATTTATTAGAGGAGTATTTATACAAATAGTTTGTGTATCGGTTCCGGCAACAGATGTTAAATTTATATTAGCATCAGGATTAATATTAATGTTTTGTGTGCTTGTATCTGAACAACTTCCATTTGTTACAATATACGTAATAGGAATAGCACCGTTTAAAGAAGAAGGATTAAAAGTACTTCCTGTAATTCCTGTACCTATCCATGTGCCACCGGTTTGACCAGTTATTAATGTATTCAAATTTATGTTTCCTCCCGATTCACACCAGTTAACTGGACTTGTCCATGAAGCATCAGTTGACAAAACAGTAATCTTTTTAGTATCAGAATATAAGCAACCTAAATCATCATAAGTATATGTAACAGTATAGGTTCCTGCACCTGAAACTGATGGGTCAAACATTCCTGCTGTAACACCAGTTCCCGACCATGTACCACCGGCAGGTATTCCACCTAACGAAAAACTACCGCCATAATAACAAATTGTAGAATCGTTTCCTGCATTTACATCAAAAAAAGCAGTTATATTAAATTTAATATTTGATAGATAGTTATAACTTCCTGCAATATAATTTGCACATGAAGCATAGCTTGTCCAGTTTGCCGGATTATTAATTCTAACAACCCAGCTTTTTTGGTCGGTACCGGTAGTGTCGCCGGTATATTTTATATAATCAGTAGCTCCACCGGTAGGTGCCATACTAAAACAACCTAAATTAGGATATAAGTTTGATTGTTGGGTAGTACCATCGGCAACCCAGGTAGTTTTTGTGTTAAATCCAAACAATACATCGCCGCTGTAACTTGAGTTATGTAATCCGCTATTTGGATTTGACCAGTTTCCTCCCTGCATAAAATATAACTGGTCGCCGCCACTGTTCATATTTAAAGTAGTCATTCCATTAATTGATGAGAATGACCAGTCGGCATCAGGAAAAAGTGATACGTAAGTAGATGTGAATTTGAATGTTACAATTGTTCCCGCTGGTATTGTAACACCTGTACGGGTTGCTCTGATAGTTCCTTCGGTATTCCCCCACAATCCAGCATTAACTCTTTCCCAACCATTGTCGGTAATATCAATTTCAGTACCGGGAACAATATCTTTAAAAAACACAATACTAATATTGTCTTCAGTAGAAGTTCCACTACATGCAAAATTATTGGCATTTATACCAACAACAGCAATATCGCCGGTATTTAATTCGGTTTGTGAAAATAATTTATTAGATATAAAAATAAGTAATAAAATAATTGAGATGAAGTTCTTTATCATAAAAACCTATTTTATTACAAATGTACACTATTAATAAATTATAAACATATTTTGGATATATTTTATTTATTAACTGATGTTACGCAAAAACTTAGTCCCTACTGGACTTTACGTAACATCAGTTATTAAAACGGTAGTTGAACATTTGGGTCAATTTCTTTAGCTTTATTAAAATATTTTTGAGCTTTTTCTTTATCATTCAAATTCATATACGATACTCCTATATTTATGTATGCTTGAGCATCTTTTGGGTCGAGTTCAGTAGCTTTTTTTAAAAAAATAATTGATGAATCGTACTTTGCCTGAAATCCATAAGCAACTCCTAAATCTTTAAGAGCAAATGCTTTATTTGGGTCAATTTTTACAGCACGATTTAAATAATAAATTGCTTTTGGAATATCATTTTTATATCGCCCAAATAAATTTCCAAGATTATAATTTGTTTCGAAACGCTCAGAATTTATTTCATATAATTCTTTATACACTTTAATTTTATAATCGGCACTATCTAAATTTTTAAATATTATATCAATGTTTGTATATGCTTGATTATGATTAGGATTTAATCGTAACAAATTTTTGTAAGCTATTAATGTTGAGTCGTAGTTTTTATTATATTCGTACCAGGCATTACCCATAAGTAAAAGCGCATCGCCATAAGCAGGATAAATTTCGAGCGAATGATTCAAATATTTAATAGCTTGTTTTATATATTGATTACGAACAGCTTCGTTTCCTTTTTTAGTGCCTTCTTCAATTAATTTACCACCAGCCGAACAATTGCTTTTTGCACCATTTACCGAAACTTTAACATCTGTGGTAAATAAAGTAAAATCGTTTTTCCAATTAGCATTTCGAGTAACAGTTTTAAAACCATAAAGGGCAAAAATAATAATCAGAAATGCAGGAATTAAAGTAGCCCTTGAAGTTTCTTTTTTTATAAAATGTGATAATTTTTGAGTAACAAACCATGCTAAAATAATGCAAAATCCAAGTGAGGCAACAAACACAAAACGTTCATTCATAAAAACTCCAATAGGAAATAAAATATTTGAAACTGGGGCTAAAGTAATGGCATAAAATAAAATTCCGAATGAAATAAGATTTTTGTTTTTTAATCCTTTTATTGCAACTATTGCTAAAATAATAATTAAAATAAGTGAACCAAATGCCTGCCATTGAGTCCATTCGGTAATTGGGATGTGGTATGGGTAGTAATCATAAGTAAGCGGGTGAGGGAAGAAAAGTAGTTTAATGTATATACCCATAGTGTATGCAATAGTTGCAAACTTTTGTGATAAAGTCATATTTAAAAACGAATCGTTCATGAGTTCGGGAATTACTTTTGCAGTTTGGTCGCCAAGAACCGCACCTCTTATTATAAAATATATTACTGTTGAAATTATAATTGGCAACATTGATTTTACAATTTTAACAATTTTATAATCTGTGAAAAACCAGATAGTTAAAGGCATTGTAACAATAAAAGTTACTCCTATTTCTTTCGAAAACATTCCTGCAAAAAATCCTATAAATGAATAAATTAAATTTATTGGTTTTTTGTTTTCGAGATATTTTAAAGAGTAATAAAATGAAATTAAAACTCCTATTAGTGATAATAATTCATCACGCCCTTTAATGTTTGCAACTACTTCGGTATGAATTGGGTGGGCAAGAAAAAGTAAAGTTGTTATTAATGGTAAATTATAGTACCATTTGTTACTAACATTATACTTTATAAGTAATTTTGATAAAACTTCGTAAAGTAATAATCCGATTAATGCAAATAAACAAACATTAATAAAATGACTTATATATGGATTTTGTCCAAATATTTCGACTTCAATGGCAAAGGTAGCAAGTGAAAGAGGACGATACCTGCCACCAACAACTAAATCTTTTTTAACTTTAAAAAAACCGGTGAATAATTCTGTCGAAAAAATATCTTTTATCCCCGAAATTCCCTTTAAAGTATAATCGTTTTGAGTTATAACTATTGCATCATCAAGTGCATAATCATTAAAAACTGTATTTCCATAAAATGCAAAAGCAAACAAAAAAATTAAAATGTAAATATTTATTTTTGAAAAAGATGTTTTCGTTTTTTCAATAGGAATTTCTAAAACCTTTGTTTTTTCCTGTTGTTTTTTAATAATTGCTGTGCTTTTATTATACCTCCCCATTGCAAATCTTTTTTGTAAAAGTATAAAAAAATTTGTAACTATTCAGTATAAGAATTATAACGCAAAGGCGTTTACCCCGTTAAATAATTGCCATGTTAAATAGTGTCTGTCTATAATGTCCGATTTTTTCGTTATGTTCGTTTTGAAAACAGTCATTTACTATAGTAAACTCCTTGGTTTTCAAAACTTCGCATGCCTCAAACTCGAACATTATAGT
>MENF01000042.1 GCA_001769035.1 Bacteroidetes bacterium GWA2_32_17 | reverse complement strand
AACATTTAAAGGAGCTAATAAACGTCTTCAAAAATTAGGAGAAACCGACCAAACAACTGTTTTTCTCGATTTTGCACATTCGCCATCAAAAGTAAAAGCCACTATTAATGCTGTAAAAGAACAATTTCCAGATAAAAAATTAATTGCCTGCCTCGAGCTTCATACATACAGCAGCCTAAAAAAAGATTTTTTACCCCAATACAATAAATCAATGGAAATGGCAGACGAAGCAATTGTTTATTATAATCACCATACAATTGAGCTGAAAAGACTTGCCTCTGTTGAACCAAACGAAATTGTAAACGCGTTTGATAAAGAAAATTTAAAAGTTTTTACCGATTCGAGGCAACTAATTGATTACCTATCCTCGTCTTATTATAGAAATAAAGTTTTATTGATGATGAGTTCAGGTAATTTTGATGGGATTCAATTTACTGAATTAACAAAAAAAATACTTGACAATGGCAAATAAAAAATATAAATTTGGCGTAACTACCCAGCAGAAAAGATTGTTGCCACGAATTACACGGATTTTCACAAAAAAACTACCTTTGGTAGCTTAAAATCTGTGAAAATCGGTGTAATCAGTGGCAAAATAAAGTGGCTGAGCAGATACAATTTGGTCAATAATAATATTCTAAAATGAAACACTGCAAGTTATATATAAAACTCGTTTTAGTTTTCTTTTCAGTTGCTTTGTTTATTAATTCAACACGCTCACAAACAAATATTTCCGGAATTATTAATCTATATGAAGTTGCAGGTTCTGTAATGGGACCTAATTCTTTGTTTGTACCCAATGCATCAAATTTTCAGGTAAATGATACTGTTCTTATTATTCAAATGCAAGGAGCAATTATTGACCATAGTCAAACCAATGTTTATGGAAATATTTTAGATTTAAATAATTGTGGAAATTTTGAATTCAACATTATTGACAACATTAATATTTCAACACATACAATTTATTTCAGATGTAATCTGGTTAATTCATATTCTGGACTGGTACAAATTATTAAAGTTCCAACTTATACAAATGCAACTGTAAATTCTGTGCTAACTGCTGCTAATTGGGATGGCTCTACTGGAGGAGTGCTTGCATTTATTGTACAAGGAACTCTTACTCTAAATGCAAATATTGATGTTACAGGAAAAGGTTTCAGAGGTGCTATGCCAAGCTATGATAACATTGGAAATTGTGCAGATTATGATTTTGCTGGATATACTAAGTATTACTATAATGTTTCCGCTTCTGATACTGCAGGGCTTAAAGGCGAGGGTATTACAGTTTGGGATAACAACTATGCACGCGGGCGTGGTAAAAATGCAACAGGAGGTGGCGGCGGACATACATTTGATGCAGCGGGTGGGGGAGGTTCTAATTATGGAGCCGGTGGTTACGGAGGTGCAGAAGCCAGTTACTGCACTCCGTCATATCCCGTTGGAGGGAAAGGTGGAGTAGCTTTAAACTTATATTCTTCGGTTGCTAATCCCAAAATGTTTTTAGGCGGTGGTGGCGGTGCCGGCTTGTGGGAAGTATATTCAGCCGATCCCACTAAAGGTGGAAACGGTGGAGGCATTGTAATTATATTAACCGGACAAATTATTGGGAATAACAAATATATTTTAGCAAATGGCGAAGATGTTTTAAATACTGTTTATTTAGAAAGTGCCGGTGGGGGTGGGGGTGGAGGTAGTATTGCTATTGATGCATTGATGTTTACCGGTAATTTAATGCCTCAAGCTAAAGGTGGTAAAGGCGGTAATACATCTTATAGTGGTTCAGGTAGTAGCACTTGTAGAGGTTCGGGCGGAGGTGGTGGAGGTGGTGTTATTATGATGCCCGGTAGTGTACCGGGAACTGTTTTTAATAATGTTACAGGGGGAATAGCCGGAACTGTTTACTCTGGATGCTCACAGTGGGCAGGTACTTTAGGAACTAATGGCGATATTCTAACTAATGTGCAAATTACTTCTCAATGTTTTTTAGAAATTTCTATCACAGATAATACTATTCAAAGCAATCAAACTATTTGTTACAATCAAGTACCAGATACTCTGACAGGAACATTACCCTTAGGTGGCAATAATATTTATACTTATGAATGGCAATACAGTACCGATAGCTTAAATTGGAATCCCGTTCCTGGTATCAATGATCAACAGAATTACTTACCCGGTGGTTTAATTGTTACAACTTATTATAGAAGAATAGTTACCTCAGGTGTTCAAACGAGCATAAGCAATACATTATTAATCACTGTTAATCAGATTGTTCTTAGCATAACTCAAACAAATATAAGTTGTAACGGAGGAAACAATGGAACCGCAACCGTCACAGCAGCCGGAGGAACATCACCATATACATATTTATGGAATGACCCCGCACCGGCTCAAACTAATGTTACGTGTACATCTTTAACAGTTGGAACATGGACTGTTACTGTTACAGATAATTTAGGATGTACAGCAACAGCATCAGTTGATATTACACAGCCACCTGTTCTGACAGCTTCAATTTCGGCTCAAATTAATGTTTCGTGTAACGGTTTATGCAACGGAACAGCAACTGTAACAACAAGCGGCGGAAATTCTAATTATACTTATATCTGGTGTAACGGTCAAACTACTGCTATGGCGACAAATCTATGTGCCGGAATTTGTGAAGTTACTGTTACAGATAATTTAGGATGTACAGCAACAGCATCAGTTGATATTACACAACCACCTGTTCTAATTTATTTTCTTGAAATTACAGACGAGATGGATACTATCTGCCTAACGCCGGGAGCTACTACCAATATTACAGTTAGCATAACCGGTACCCCACCTTTTTCGATTTCCCTTTACGATGGTACTCAAACTTTTAACTATATTCAAAATTCACTTATTCACACTTATCCTGTATATCCAACTCTGCCGAATACAACATATTCTTTTATAATTACCGATTTCAATGGTTGTGCTGGCACCGCTATAACTGTATCATCAGTTCAAGTGTGGGGGTTTAATCCAGTAAACGCGGTTGCTCAAACTCCTGAATTGGTTTGCGGAAATTCAGTATCACTTAATGCTACCCCTGTTACTGATGGAAACGGTTGGTGGACTGCACCTCAGGAAATTACATTTGTTACTCCAGACACTCTTTACAACGCTGAGATTTTTACTAATGTTTTTGCATCATACACACTCTACTGGCATGTTCAAAATATAGTTTGCACAGATAATATACCGGTAAATGTTACCTTTTTCCATCCCATTAGCCCACCCAACGCAGGAATTGATATTTCTTTTATTAACATAAATTCCGTTATTTTAAATGCAAGTCCTCCTCCATACGGAACAGGCAACTGGTCTGTAGTTTCAGGTGGTGGTAATTTTGCTAATGAAAACGATGCACATACAACAGCAAGTTCCATTCCTATCGGAGAAAACATTTATCGGTGGACGGTTACAAATGGTCCATGTTCTCCTCTATTTGATGACCTAAAAATAATTATAACAGATTTAACAATTCCCGAAGGATTTTCGCCAAACAGCGACGGAGTGAATGATTTTTTTGAAATAAAAGGCGTTGAATTTTATTCAAAATCTGAATTTATTGTTTTTAATCGCTGGGGAATAGAAGTTTATAATAAAAATGGTTACGATAACACATGGGACGGTAAATCAATGAATAATAAAGTTTTACCAGAAGACACATATTTTTTTGTTCTTAAATTAGACGAAAAAAACAGCCGGAAAGGGTACATTATTTTAAAAAGATGAACAATTGCAAGAGATTAAAATAAATAGAAAGAAATTGAAATATATAGAAATACAAGGAAGTTTCAAGTTTTGGGTTTCAAGTTTCGGGTTTTTAAAAACCTCAAACTAAAAACTCTAAACCTCAAACTAAATTGTTGTCATGTTGAGTGATTAGCGAAACATCTTTTCTTAAAATGCCTTTATGAGAAATAATCAGAAATAAATAGAAATAATTTGTAAAAACAGAAAAACAATGAACATATAACAACAAAACAATAAACAATTTAAATAACATAATAACAAAGGACTGAAGATGGAATTAAATTTCAGGAATTTACAAAAAATATTCTTGATAAAAATTAAAATTTGTTTAAATTTGTTTTTTTAAATTTGAAAATGAGATTTCGCAATTTACATATCGTTGCAATTATTTTAATGTTAATTATTTCAATTAACTCTGTTTCATTTTCACAAAATTTTTTAAAGCAAACAGATTCAATAACAAATAACACAATAGATAATTATAAGATTTATTGTGGCGATTCTACTTCTATACCAATTATGGGTTCAAAACCAAATGGGGTTGACTTAACAGTTAAATATTATTGGATTAAAAGTCAGGACACTTTAAATACGGCTTTCTGGACACAAACTTCTCCTTCCGATACTTTTCCAAATTATTTAGCACCAAACCTCGGAGCAATTCAAATGTTTTATAAAAGAATTGTCGTTTTTAACGGAGTGAACGATACCAGCAATGCCTGTGTAGTAAAAGTTCTTATGGGTTCTACAAGTTTATCAGAAAACATAGTTAACCCAACTATTCAAAATGTTCATTATGGCGTAATACCTGCAACATTTAATGGTTCACCAATTTCTGGAGGTTCATTATCCCCATTTGACACTTTAAAATATATTTGGTTAAAATCGCAGGACCCCAATTTTGGTATCGCACTTGCTGCAACAGAAGGAACATATCTTGAGCCAAATTTAATGTTTAATTATGGTGCCGACACCACTTTTTATTACGACAGGTTTGTATATATTTTACTTCCAACTGCCGAATTAGCATGTGTTTTGCCAAGTAATGTTGTAAAAGTTGTTTTAATTGATACTAATTTTATTTTTACATCCGATACAATAATTTGTTACCAAACAGATGCTCCTGTAATAACAGGAAATTCCGAAAACACATATTCGTATCAATGGCAAAAATTTAATGGAACTAGTTGGGAAGATATTCCTTTAGCTGATAATTTTGATTTTTATCCCGGAATATTAACAGATACAACAAAGTTTAGAAGGATTGTTCACGTTTCAAGTTATCCACTTATAAGTAATATTATAACAATTTATGTAACTCCAAATATTAGTAATAACTTTATTTCCGATGCATCACCCCAGCAAATTTGTGCTGGGCAAAGTGGTGCAACAATTGGTGGTACTAATAATCTAACAGGAGGAAATGGCAGTTATCAATATGAATGGTGGTATAGTAGCGACCAAATAAATTGGACTTTATATATCGGTTTTAGTGAGATTTATGGTTTTATTTCACATGCATTGTATGACACAACAGACTTTAAAAGAATTATTCAATCTGGTGGATGTGTAAGCACAAGTAATATTGTAACTGTATCTCCAATTATTGTTGAGGCAATAGCCGATTCTCCTGTTTTAAGTTGCGGAAACAACGCAGTTCTTATAGCAACTCCACCTCCATTAGGTGGAAGTGGCTGGTGGGAAGTTCCTTCTGCAATTACATTATCACCCGACTCATCTAATGCAATTACAAATGCTTCTATACCGCCTTTAACTGTAAACAATGTTACTTTTCAAGTAGTTTGGCATGTTCAAAATTCTGATGGTTGTAAAGATACTGCCAATGTAGCAGTAACTTTTTTTCATTCAATTAGTCCTGCCAATGCAGGTACAGATATTACCTTAATTGGAGTTGATTCTGTTAGACTAAATGCTGTTTCACCTCAATATGGCTCAGGATATTGGTCGGTATTTATTGGTGGTGGAACATTTGTTTATAACAATGATCCACATACTTATGCTAAATTAATTCCACAGGGAGAAAATATTTTCAGGTGGACTGTTTTTCCAGATGCTCCATCTCCATGTGATTCACTATTTGATAATGTAAGAGTAATAGTTACTAACATTAAAATTCCTGAAGGATTCTCGCCAAACGGCGATAATGTTAACGATTTTTTTGAAATAAAAGGCGTTGAGTTTTATCCAAAACCAGAATTAATAGTTTTTAGTCGTTGGGGAACCGAAGTATATCACAAAACAGGTTACGACAATAGTTGGGACGGAAAATCAATGAATAATTCAGTTTTATCCGAAGATACATATTTTTATGTGTTGAAATTAGATGAAAAAAATAGTCGAAAAGGTTATGTAATATTAAAGAGATAAGGTGAAGTATAAATGACAAAAAAAATGGAATGATTATAAGTTAAAAGAAAGTTTCAGGTTTTTAGTTTTGGGTTTTACAACTTCAAACTAAAAACCTCAAACAGTAAACCACTTTAAAAAAATATAGACAGATGAATATAATATAAACAGATGAAAAAAGTTCCCATCATAATATTATTTTTTATTTATTCGTGCAATTTGTTTGCTCAGTATTATCAGCAATTCAGCCAATATTTATTAAACGGGCAGGCAATTAATCCTGCTTATGCCGGCAGTCGCGAAGTACTAAGTACAACTTTACTTTACCGCGACCAATGGGTAGGATTTGCAGGTGCTCCCAGAACAATGACTTTTAGTGCGCATACACCTCTTACAAGTTTAAGTTCTGCTATTGGATTACAAATATTTTCCGATAAAATTGGGGTTTCAAAACACAATGGAATTTTTATTAATTATGCATATCGTATTCGCTTTAAAAAAAATCATCGCACATTGGCTTTTGGAATGGGTGCAGGCGTTAATACTTTCCGTTCCGATTTTAGCAATGTTGCTATTAACGATTTAGGCGATAAAGCTTTTGAATATCAATATTTAAGAAGCACTCGTCCAAACTTCAGTATTGGTGCATATTATTATTCAAAAAGATTTTTTGCAGGGGCTTCGATTCCTTCGTTGCTTAGATATGGATATGATGTTTTTGGAACTGCTCCCGACAGTTTACGAACTAGTCCTCAAAACAGTTATTATACAGTCGGATATGTTTTTGGAATAAATAAAGACATTCAATTTTCGCCATCAATTTTGCTAAAAACAAATTACCCTCAAAATGGACAAATTGATTTGAATTTAAAACTTTCAATTTACGATGCCTTAGGAATGGCTTTATCTATTCGTTTTGGCGATGCATTAGTTTGGATTATTGATTATCAAATAATTCCTAATCAACTTAGAATTGGTTATGCTCACGATTTCTCAACATCAATGCTTAATAAATATGCACATGGCACTAATGAATTTATGCTTAGGTACGAGTTTGCTTATAAATCAAATGTTGTTTCAACAAAACTTTTTTAATGAATATAAAAGCTTACATATTTATTTTTAGTTTTATTTCGGTTGCAATTAATGCTTTTTCGCAGCAATTTATTGATGTAAAATCAATAAGACAAAACACACGCGATTACAGTGAATTTGGAGCAAATTATTTTGAAGATGGAATTGTTTACTGCTCAAATAAACGCGAAGATATAATTATAAGTCGTCAAGGTTCCGAAAATCAGTCGTTTTATAATGTCTATTTTATTCCACCGAGTGGAATTTCAAAAAAACAAAGTACAGAATTTTTATCTGCAAGTATAAATAAATTATTTAACGACGGTCCATTAGCTTCAAATGGTTATGTATTAGTTTTTGCAGGCAATTACGAAAAAAACAAATCTTCAAACAAGGAAAAAATAAATGTAGGATTATTTGTTGCTAACAAAGTAAATAATATTTGGTCGGAACCAATACCTTTTCCTTATAATGACGAAAAATATAATTTAAGTTATCCATCAATAAATAAAGAAGGAAACACACTTTATTTTTCTTCGGATATGGCTGGAGGTTTTGGCGAATACGATATCTACGTATCATTTTTTAAAGATGGGAAATGGTCAGCACCTCAAAATATAGGCAAATCAATAAACACAAGTAGCAAAGAAATATCTCCTTTTATTTTTCAGGATAACCGATTATATTTTTCATCAAATAATGATAGTTTGAACAAATTTGATGTTTTTTATTCCGATTTTATTGATAACAATTGGCAAACACCTTTTCGTTTAGCAGATCCAATTAATTCAAGAGATAATGATTTTGCTTTTATTTGCGACAGCACTACCGAAAATGGTTATTTTACATCAGACAGAAAAGGTAGCGATGATATATTTAAATTTTTTTCTACCCTTCCTGCATTTGAAACTTGCGACTCGATGCTCGAAAAAAATTATTGCTTTCATTTTGCCGAAGGTAAAACTGTTGATTTAGATACAATTCCTGTTATTTACGAATGGGATTTTGGCGATAGCACTAAAGAAAAAACTTTCGAAGCCGACCATTGTTTTCCTGGTCCTGGTGCATATAATGTTTCGCTAAATATGATTGATACAATAACAGGCGATATTTATAAAATGATTGCTTCGTATTTGCTCTCTGTTGACGACCCAATTGGTCCATACATTGTTTGTGCCGAAAAGGCTAAAGTGAACTCTGCCATTGAGTTTGATGCAAGCCAAACAAATATGTCAGAAAATAAAATTGACCAGTATGTTTGGCTTTTTTCGGATGATAAAAAATTTGTTGGACAAAAAATTATTCGCTCATTCGAAAAACCTGGCGTTTACCGTATAAATTTAGGCGTAATATTCGACAAAGATGGATCAGGAACATATCAGAAAAAATGTGTTTTTAAGGATATTGTTGTTGAATAATTGCCTGAAGTTAAAAAACAAAAAACGAAAATTTTTAACAATTCATGACTATTTACTATACCCGTCAGACCGCTTGGAGCGGTCAGACGGGTACGTGGTACTATTGTATGACTATGAATGACTATTGTATGACCATTGTTATTTTTCAGTTTAAATTTTAATATTATCTTTGAAAAAATAAAAAAAATGATAACTTCGGAACAAATAAAAGACTTAATTGAAAGACGCGAAGCTCTGAGGAGGTATCTTTGACATTGAAAACAAATCAATTCAAATTGACGAAGCCGAATTAAAAACTCAGGCACCCGATTTTTGGGGCAATCCAAAAGAAGCCGAAAATCAATTAAAAAATATTTCTATTTTAAAAACATGGACAAACTGTTTTAACTCTGTTAATTCAGCAATTGACGATTTGCAATTATTGTTTGATTTTCATAAATCAGGCGAAGCAAAAGATAGCGAGGTAGAAGAACAATTTCATAAAACAGTATTGTTAATTGAAGCACTTGAGCTTAAAAATATGCTTTCCGAAGATGAAGATAAATTAAGTGCAATTGTTAAAATAAATTCTGGTGCCGGTGGTACCGAAAGTTTAGATTGGGCAAGTATGCTAATGCGAATGTATATGCGATGGGGTGAGCAAAATAAATATAAAATTCGTGAAATAGATTTTCAGGCAGGCGACGAAGCAGGTGTTAAATCGGTAACATTAGAATTTGATGGAGAGTTTGCTTATGGTTATTTAAAAAGCGAAACTGGAGTTCATCGGTTAGTCCGTATTTCACCATTTAATGCACAGGGCAAGAGGCAAACAACTTTTGCTTCGGTATTTATTTCCCCGGTAATTGACGATACAATTGAAATAACAATTAACCCATCAGAAATTGAGTGGGATACTTTCCGTTCGAGCGGACCAGGCGGACAAAATGTAAACAAAGTTGAAACAGGTGTGCGTTTAAGGCATTTGCCATCTGGTATTGTAATTGAAAATCAGGAAACCCGTTCGCAGCTTAACAATAGAGAAAATGCAATTCGACTTTTAAAATCGCAATTGTACGAAATAGAATTACAGAAACGTCGCGAAAAACAAGCTGAAATTGAAGGTTCGAAGAAAAAAATTGAATGGGGTTCGCAAATTAGGAGTTATACATTGCACCCGTATAAACTTGTAAAAGATGTACGTACAGGTTACGAAACATCAGATGCAAATGGAGTTTTAGATGGAAAATTAGATGGATTTATAAAAGCTTACTTAATGGAATTTGGAAGAAAACATTAATCAATTTAGGATATATGAATTACGATTTAAGATTTAATATAGTGAATCCGAAGGATTCAAATGTTTATAGAAAACAGAAGCGAACATTATTAACATACGACTCTTACGGAGTCGAACATTCCGCTTTTGTTACATTTTCTATAAACATACAATCCCTTCGGGATTAAAAAAACAATTAGAAAAGATGTCTATTAATAAATTTAGGATTTATGAATTACGATAGTTCGACTTCGCTCACTACAGGTTTAGGATGTAATAAGGATTTTAAAAGAGTAGTTACAATTAGTTTACTCTTTATTGTTATAACAACAAACATGTTTTCACAGGAAAAAGGTTTTAAAGCTGGAATTATGTTTGGTGCCGTTGCTTCGCAAGTTGATGGCGATATGTTAATGGGATATAATAAAGGGGGGCTGCAAGCTGGAATATTTTTAACAAATAAGATAAACAAAACCAATGGTTTTAGCATAGAAATGAAGTTTATTCAAAAAGGAAGTTTTGTTAATCATCAGGATAGCATTAACCCTGCAAACAATAGATATTATAAACTTCGCTTAAATTATATTGAAGTTCCTTTTTTGTATAATTTATATTTAAAAAAGAAATTTATGCTCGAAGTAGGAGCGGGGTTTGCATATTTAATTAGCTCACGCGAGGACAAAGATGGCAATGGTTCTATGCCACCCAACCCCGAATTTAAAAAGTTCGATTTCCCATTTGTTTTTGGTGTTTGCTATTTTCCTTGGGAAAAATTTCATTTAGATTTTAGGTATTCATACTCAATGGTAGCAATAAGAGACCATCCGGCACATCAAACATTTTATTTTAACAGAGGACAATATAATAATTTGTTATCTTTCGGAATGTATCTAATGTTATAATATGAGAAAAGATTGAGAAAGCAAGATTGAATGGATTGAGAAAGCAAGATTGAATGGATTGAGAAAGCAAGATTGAATGGGTTGAGAAAAAAAGATTGAGAAGAAAAGATTGCCGATAAAACAGATAAAAAGATAATGGGAAATGATGATTGGTTAAAATACAAGATTCAGATTCGCGAAAGACTGCGTGAATTTGTTTTAAATATCCTTAAACTTTCAGAAATGTTACCTG
>MENF01000041.1 GCA_001769035.1 Bacteroidetes bacterium GWA2_32_17 | reverse complement strand
GTTTTTGTGATTGTATCGGAACCATTTCCATTTGTTGCTATTAGAGTAACGTTATATGTTCCTGCAACATTATAGCAAACAACAGGATTTTGCTGTATAGAAGTAGCTGGCATGCCTCCCGGAAAAGTCCAATTCCATGAGGTAGGTAAGTTGGTACTAAGGTCAGTAAAAGTTACGCATGTTCCTTCACATATTGTTGAATCGCTGACTGAAAAATCTGCAACAGGCAAAGGAGGAATTATTGAACAAAAACCACCACCTAAAGTCCCATTAATATCTATTTGCTGGGCATAAATGTTATAGTTGTTATTATTCCGAAAATCATACCAAGCAATAATAATACAACCGGGTGATATTATTTTAGGGTACCATTGGCTATTATTTGCTGAGCAGATTACAACACCATTGATTGTCCATTGCAGCATTCCGGTGGCATTCACTCGTTGGGCGTAGATATCAGGATTAGAACCATTTCTATTATCCTGCCAGGTAATTATGGCGCCTCCGGCACCATCGGAAGCCAGTTGAGGATAATATTGGTAATCAGCAGCTGTACAGATGGCTACTCCATTAGTTGTCCATTGCACAATACCAGTAGCATTAATTCGTTGAGCATAGTTGTCTGAAAGGCCGCTCCTATAGTCCACCCAGGTAATTATAGCACCTCCGCCACCATCGGAAACCAGTTGAGGGGATGTTTGTCCATTTATTTCTGAGCAGACGACTACTCCATTGGCTGTCCATTGTACAAGACCGGATGAATTGATTCGTTGAGCATAGATATCAGTAGTGCCACTTCTATAATCCTGCCAAGTAATAATGGCACCCCAGATACCGTCGGAATCCAATTGGGGTAATTCCTGATTATCTGCTGCTGTGCATACTGCAACTCCATTGGCTATCCATTGCACAAGTCCGGTGCCATCAATGCATTGAGCATAGATGTCAGCGTTGCTAGTGCCACTTCTATAATCCTGCCAGGTAATAATAGCACTTCCGCCACTACCGGTAATCAGTTGAGTTCCCTGTTGGTTATTGGCTACTGCACAAATTGTTACACCATCAATTGTCCATTGAACAAGACCAGCGCCATTAATTCGTTGGGCATATATATCAGCGTTGCTTAAGCCATTTCGATAATCCTGCCATGCAATAATAGCACCCCCGCTACCATCAGGAGTTATTTGCGGGTAATATTGATAACCAGTTGAAGAGCAGATTGCTACCCCGTTCGCTGTCCATTGCACTATGCCTGTTGAATTGATTCGTTGGGCATAGATATCATTATCAATACCGCTTCTTTTATCCTGCCATGTTATAATTGCACCTCCGTTTCCATCTGTAACAAGTTGAAGTGAAGCTTGATTATCGGTGGCTGTACAAATAGCAACACCATTAGCTGTCCATTGCACGTTGCCTGATACGTCAATGCGCTGCACATATATATCTGAGGTGCTGCCGCTTCTATAATCAATCCATGCTATAATAGCTCCCCCGCTATTATCAGAAACCATTTCAGGATATTGTTGGTGATTAGCTGCAGTGCAGATGGCATTATTTACAGCAGGGTTTGATGACCATTGGGCGAAAGAATAAATTGGCAATACGCAATTAATAATTAGAAAAAAAACTGCAACAAAGGTGGCGATTTGTTTTCTCATAGCATATACTATTTGTACTGTTTAACGAACTTTTTTTGTGAAAAGCCAACTTTGGTTTCAACTTTTAAAAAGTAAATACCCTTTTCTATTGAATTTAGATTAAGTGTGTATAAATTATTTCCGTCAGAAACAAGAGCTTGTTTAATAATAACCGACTTACCACATACATCATAAACCACTATATTGATATTTTCTTCATCTGCAGTAGTTAATTGAAAAACCAGTTTGTCTTCTGCGGGGTTATTTAACAGATTCAATTGGTATGGAGTATCATCGCAGGGAGCTTTTACTGCAATGGGTTCAAAATATTCAAACCTGCCATCGTAATCAGTTTGTTTCAAGCGGTAATAATTATTACCAGCTAATGGCACATCGTCAGTCCACTTATAATTGAGCACCTGATTACTATTGCCTGCACCTTTTAATGTACCAATTATTTTATAATTTAATCCATTGCCTGCACGTTCAATGTTAAAATAATCATTATTGGTTTCTGAGGCGGTTGACCAACGTAACACACTATTATTATTGGTACAGTTACCCTCAAATGAAAGTAATTCTATTGGAAGAGTAATCTCAACAGCTATTGTAAAACTAAATGTACAAACCTCACCACCATTACCATCAAAATTAATAAGGTAAGTCGCTCCCGGTATTGGAGTCCAGCTAATCGCATAATCATTGTCATTACTAATATTAGCAAATGTTACACAGGTTGAAGTTGTTGCACAGATTTGCCCGGCACCGTAAATTGAAACCTGTGTACCAGGTGAGAAAACTCCATTAACACAATTATGATCAAAAGCACTCAAATTAGCACTGGTTGCCCCAGCTGGCACTGTCCATGAATACCATATATTGTTTTCGGTACTTCCTGAGCAAAGAGCATCATCGGCCGTTGCACAGTAACCAGTTGTGGTATAAATTGTACCAGCTGTTATAGGTATGGCATTTGCGCAATTGTCATTAAGTGGAGGACTGCAATTTGCAGAACTGGTAATGCAAAGGTCGGTTCCTATATTAAAGGTATTGCCTGATTGTGGCGTAACAAGCACAAAGTATTGTACACCAATAGTCGTAGCGATATTAAAACTTTGCCCATCATCTCTGGATGTACAACTGATGCAGGTAAGGGAACTACATGTGCCACTGAAAACGGTAAAATCTAAATCTGCTACTGATTCGATATTTGTTATTGTTGTGTTGTTACTGTTTGCCGTAAAGGTTGCCCAGGAGAAGTGTTGGTTTGTTTCATTATCGCATCCGCAATAGTCGGTGCCTACTACATTAGGCCATGTCGCAGTACCACCAAGTGCGACATTACCATTATCAAAAGAACAAGGTGCATTATTAGGATGAACGATGGTAGCAAGTTCACAAGAAGAACCAATAAGTTCATTTGGGGTTTGTGTGGGTAAAACATGAACTATCGGACCTGCACTGATGCAAAATGTGCCTGTAGTACCATAGGCATCAATAACAACAAAGTAAGTATTACCTATTATTAAATTTCCGTTAAATACAATAATTGAACTGTAATAGTTAGTTACAGCAGGTATTGAACCTGCATAAGTAACTCCCGCATCTTCATTACACCCTACTTCCGTTAGAGTACCTGTACAAGTGTTATCGGAAGAGTTGTAAATTGCCATTTCAATATCCGTCAGAGTATATCCTGAATAGTCGGTGCTTATTTCCATGCTATCGTTATCAGCTACAAAAGAAAACCACACATCGTTATCTGACCAATCGCCCCAGCAGAAAGGATCAATAGGCCCAGAACCAGTGTATGTAGCTCCTACGTTGGTAGATGCTACACAAACACCATTGGTTGTAAGTGGGGTTGCATTACAAATAAGGTCGTTTGCAGGTTGTGCTATTATACTACTCGAAATAATGTATAAAATTATTGATAGTACAATTTTTATAATACAGTACATATTTTTTAGTTTTTAAAAATTAGTTTTCCAAATTAATTGCCTGTTCAAATATGTCTTGTTGTTTCTCTTTATCAGTTTCAATAAAATATTTTTTGAAGTCAGTTGAAACACTACTATCAAAATTTTCAGGGAAGATTTTAATAATAGTTCTTTCCGAAATTTTAGCATATACTATTTCTTCAGGTTGTCGTAATTGCTCAATAATAATTAACAAGCTATCAATAAGGATAGTTTTTTCTTGAAAATAAATATCTTTAGCATCTTCTGAAAAAAATATAAATTGATAAGTTCTGGGTTGTGCTGCTGTTTGGGAAAAAGCTTGAAAACATAAAATCGAAAACAACCCTGCTATAACTATTTTTGTAATATTTTTCATTATCTATTATTTTAAAAAGAATTACAATACAAAAATATAAAGTGTGTACTTTAAAAAACTAGGGTGTTTACTGTAAAAGAGTAGGGTAAAGACTGTAATTTGCCTTTTAATACCAAGTTGCGTTCTAAAAGGAAATATTAAGATAAGGAAATAGAGTCATAGATTTAATCAATTCGTTCTTTGAAGAAAGCTCTCTAATTCCATTACTTACTCTATTT
This sequence comes from Bacteroidetes bacterium GWA2_32_17, assembly GCA_001769035.1. Lineage (GTDB taxonomy): Bacteria > Bacteroidota > Bacteroidia > Bacteroidales > GWA2-32-17 > GWA2-32-17. The sequence continues at coordinate 7,023 of MENF01000041.1, read as the reverse complement.
ATTGTTTCTTTTAAAGAAGAAAATATTTTATTATGTAAATATTTTTCTCTTATCTCGTCCCAAATATGTTCAGTTGGGTTTACCTCAGGGCTGTATGGTGGCTGTATTATAAAATGAATATTATAAGGAATTTTTAATTCCTTTGATTTATGCCATCCAGCTCCATCAACCAACATTATTATTTCATTTTCTATAAATTCTTCCGAAACATTTGCCAGGAATAAATTCATCATTTCTGTATTTGCATAAGGGGACTTCTATAAATTAAAACATTGTAAATCAGGTAAGTAAGAATTTCAAAATAACTTCCCCCAAAAGTACTGTATTAATAGAGGCATTATGAGGCAATATTATTAACATCACAATATTAATAAAAAAAGGAATACAGTAGAAAATCTATATCAATAAGTATTTTCTTTGAATTCCATGATAGAAAAATTTTCAGAAAAGACAATAATGCTGATGCAACTGCATTACAGCCGGTTGTTAGAAAAAGAACGCAGACAATATGCTGCATTAGAATCGTTAAAATTAGGTAGGGGCGGAGTTTTGTATATCAGCAAAATTCTTGGAGTGGATAAAAAAACAATTTCACAGGGAAGAAAAGAGTTAACCTCAGAAATGAAAACATTCATTCCGGGAATTCGTCAACGAAAGGCTGGCGGAGGCAGAAAAAAAAACTGATAATGAGCCGGAAATAAAAGAAAAACTCAACGCACTAATAGAACGCTTTAAAGCAGGCAGTCCGACAGACAGCAATACATATTGGATAAGTTTGAAGCCATTTGCAATAGCAAAGCTTTTTGAGGAAGAGCAGCATATCAGGATAAGCAGTGGAGTTGTAAAGCGGTTGCTAAAAGAATTAGGATACGGTTTTCGCAAACAGACAAAGCAACTGGCAACGGGGAGTTATGCGTTACGCAACGAACAGTTCAATATTATTTGTACCTTAGTTTTGGCGATGAGTTTAAAGAGTCCAATTCTAAGTATCGATTGCAAAAAGAAGGAAAAATTAGGCAATCTTTATAGAGGAGGAAAATGCTTTGCTACCAAAACATTAAATGTTTATGACCACGATTATGAGCATTTATCAGAAGGGAAGGTAATACCACAAGGCCTTTTTGATATGCAGACCAATAAAGGCTACATTTCTATCGGAGGCAGTAGTGAAACAGCAGACTTCATTGCTGACAATTTGCTTTGGTGGTGGAATGAATATGGTATTCATCAATATCCAGATGCAAAGAATATTTTGCTTTTATGCGATGCAGGCGGAGCAAATTCATATCGGCACTATATTTTTAAACACCGATTGCAGATGTTTGCTAAACAAACAGGGTTATCTGTAATTGTATGCCACTATCCACCGTATTGCTCTAAATGGAATCCTATTGAACATCGGTTGTTCAGTCATGTCCACCGAGCAATGGAAGGTGTTATTTTTTCAGATTACGAAACAGTAAAGAAAACAATACAAAACACATCAACAAATACTGGTCTTTCTGTGAAGGTAAGGCTTAATCTTAAAGAATATAAAACAGGCATCAATGTAAAGAAAGATGAGATTGATGAAAAAAGAATTGTTCATCATCCGCAAATACCTGAGCTAAATTACAGAATTTATCCTTAGATTTGGGGGAAGTTATTTTGAATGTTTCACTTATAAACATATTTTATTTAAACTTTATAATCCATATTTCGCTTATTAGTTGATTAATAATTTCTTGCAAAAAAAAAGAGGTAAAATTTTTCACCTCTTTTTTTAAAAAGTTTTGATAAAAATATTAATACATTATTTGTATTCTTTGTTTTCTGCAAAATGAATGATTACGATAATTTTACTTTGTGCTACATATAATTAAAATAGTTAACGTGCTTAACATATTTATCATAAATGAAACATGATGGCTATTCAAATACAAACGAACCAAACTTTATACTTTTGCCATCTTGCGCATAAGTTAAATAGCGACTTTTTAACTTTATAATAAGTTTTGGAACAATTACGAAACTATCGTCATCTTTTTTAAATAAAGTATATTTTTCATAACTGCCGTCGCTATATAATGTTGCCATAATCGCCTGTCCTTTTGGTGTTAAAGCGGGATTGTTTTTAAGTCCTTTTGTTTTTTCAGCATTTTTATTGTTTAAATTCGATGTATGGTCGTTGTATATTATCCTTAATTTATTTGCAGTTACAAAAATTGCAGTTGAGTGATAGTAGCCATTGTCATCAGTACTAAATTGGTTTTTAGGAATTCTTTTTTGCCAATCTATTACGCCATCTTTGGTAATTCCGGTTATTAAAAGGTCATTAAAGTACAGATTCTCAATTTTAGTTTCTTGTTTAGTAGCTGGTGCAATAAATAAAGTAGTTGTTTTGTACTCTTGTTCGGCAACAAAAGCAAATCCTCCATTGTCAAAAAACAACAAATTGCGTAAAAAATAATTATAATACTGGACGGGCGTTTCGCCATTTCTTATTTGACTAAATTCAGCTACAAGTTCTTTACTAAAAAGTTTAATAGATTTTTTAAGGTCCATTACATCTGCTTTTAAAGTACGTGGATTAATTTTTCTAAAAAATGAACCAGAAAACTCATTTGCAATTTTTGCTGTTTTATTCGCAAAAAAACCAGCAACCACTACATTGTCATCATTGTCTAAACCAAATATTACGTGACTTGGAACGTACTTATCTGCTGTAATAGGAAATGGGTGAAATTCTTTTTTCTTTGTTGTGTAAACCATCATTATATAATCGTATGTGGCGGCAGCTGCGGCTTTCTTTTTATCAACAGGTTTTTCGGCTTTTATAAGCATACAAATGTCATTTGTTTTAGTAAAGTCGAATTGAAGCATTTCAAAAGAACGGTCTTTTAAAGGAAGTTCAAGCGTAGCGTTATAATCTTCGGTTAAATCGGTATTTAAAATTTTAAATGTAAACGGTTCGTTATTGTATTGTGCAAAAGTATTGTGAAAGCTAATAATGATTTTATTTGTACTTGTTAATTGAAATTTAAAACCATCTAAATTTGAATTACTTACAGGAATGCTGCCAATTTCTTTTGGTTTGTTTTTTAAAGTGCCTTCAATATTCAAATAAGATACATATAATACTTTTCGACTTCCAAAGTTAGCCGACGAAAAAAGTATTATTTTGCTGTTTATGAAATATAATTCTTCGTAATGTGTTGGAGTTCCACCAACTGTTGGCATAATAACCTGATTTGTTGCTTCTTTACTATTTGTTGTTGAAGAAAAATATTCGAGGTATAAATTTTCTTCATTAATAGACAATATACCTTCGCTTCTAATTGCAAAAAAGCCGTCTTTATCGGAACCTATTATCTTTTGGTACCAATTGTTTTTTTGTAACTCGGAAGGTTGTCCCCAATCCATTTCAACAGTTTGAGAAAATAAATTTGAAGATAATAAAGTTACTGTTAACAAGAGAAATGATTTCATTGCATTCATAATTTATAGTATTAAGAATTTTACATTTAAAATTTTCACGAAAGTATAAAAAATATCTAAAAAATTCTAATTTTTTTAAAAATTATCTTTTTTTTTGTTTGTTCGCTAATTGACCACATGCAGCATCAATATCTATTCCTCTGCTTCGTCGTAATTTTACATTAATTTTTTTTTCATAAACGGTTTTCAAAAATAATGCCGTTTTATTTTCGGATGATTTTTGAAAAGGTAAATTTTCTACTTCATTATATTCAATTATATTTACTTTGCTTGCAATATTACTGCAAAAAGCAACTAACGCTTTTGCGTCATCAACCGTATCATTTATTCCCGAAAGTAATAAATATTCAAAAGTTACTTTTAATTTTAACTTGCTCGTATAATATTTTAATGACTTAGTAATTTCATCGAGCGAATATTTATTTGCAACTGGTAAAAGTTTTTTTCTAACATCCGGGTTTGCAGTGTGAAGCGATAAAGCTAAATTTACCTTAATATTATCATCAGCTATTTGTTTTATTTGAGCTGGAATTCCTGATGTAGAAATAGTTATTCGTTTTGATGATAAACCCATTCCTTTTTGCGAAGTAAGAAAACTTATTACTCCAATAACGTTTTTGTAATTCAACAATGGCTCGCCCATGCCCATAAAAACAATATTAGTTAAAGGTATATTATATTTTTCTACTGATAATTTCGATAACAAAAAAGATTGGTCGTATATTTCACCAATTGTAAGATTTCGGCTAAAACCCATCTTCCCAGTTGCACAAAACTTACAGCCAAGAGCACAACCAACTTGCGAAGAAATACAGGCGGTTACACGATTTTCGGATGGTATAATTACTCCTTCAACTATTTTTTTATCTATTAATTCAAATACTACTTTTATAGTTTTATCGTTCGAAATTTGTTGAGATATTATTTTAGCACTATCAATAAAAAAATTATTAGCCAAAAGTTCACGCAAATTCTGAGATAAATTATTCATTTGTTCAAAAGATGAAACACAATATTTCCACAACCAATCGTATATTTGACCTGCCCTATATGGTTTCTCATCATTAATTTTAAGAAAATCTAAAAGTTCTCCAAACAAAATTGAACGAATGTTTTGCATGATGCAAAAATAATTCAATTTAACATTAAAAAGAATTTTAAGAAAATTTTTAATTGTTTACTTTGAAAACCCTTTAATTATGATTTATTTTGTAAAATTTTTTTAATTACATATTAATAATAAAAACATTATGTCAAAAAAGATAATTGTTTTATTTGTAGCAATTTTTGTTGCTTTTACAAGTACAGTTAAAGCCGACGAAGGGATGTGGATATTATCTCTTATTCACAAAAACTACGAGGATATGAAAAAACAAGGGTTTAAACTTACAGCCGACGATATATATAATATTAATAAAGCAAGTTTAAAAGATGCTATTTGCGGATTAAGCAACGAAAGATCCTCGATGGGATTTTTCTGCTCTGCAGAAATTGTTTCAGGACAAGGACTCTTGCTAACCAATCATCATTGCGGATACGAGTCTATTCAAAATCACAGTTCGGTTGAGCATGATTATTTATCTGATGGTTTCTGGGCTTTTTCAAAAGACCAAGAGTTATCTAACGATGAAATGTGTGCATCTTTTTTAGTTAGAATTGATGATGTTTCAGACAGAGTTTTGAAAGATGTTACCGAAGATATATCTTACGATAAACGACAGACACTTATTAATAAGGCAATTAAAGAAATTGTAAAAGAATCTAAAAAAGACAATTCTTACAATATTGAAGTAAAAGACATGTTTGCTGGCAATCAATATTTTCTATTTGTTTTCGAAACATTTAAAGATGTTCGTTTAGTTGGTGCTCCTCCTTCATCTGTTGGTAAATTTGGTGGCGACACTGATAATTGGATGTGGCCTCGTCACACTGGCGATTTCTCAATGTTTAGAGTGTATTGCGGTCCAGATGGAAAATCAGCAAAATATTCGAAAGATAATATTCCCTATCAACCAAAAGAATTTTTGCCTGTTTCAATAAAAGGTGTTGATAAAGGTGATTTTGCAATGGTAATGGGATTTCCCGGTCAAACCGAACGCTACATGACCTCTTTTGGAGTAAAAGAAAAAATAGAAATTCTTAATCCCGCTGCAATTAAAATACGCACCAAAAAACTTGATTTAATGAAACAAGATATGGATGCTTCAAGCAAAGTTCGTATTCAGTACGCTTCAAAATATGCTCAAACTGCAAACTATTGGAAATATTTTATTGGCGAAAGCAAAGGATTACGTAAATTAAACATTATTGGTCAAAAACAAGAGCTCGAAAAACAATTTACAGATTGGGTAAATGTATCGCCAGATAGGCAAAAACTGTATGGTAACATTTTATCAATAATTGAAAAAAAATACAACGAAAGCAAAGAAAAATCTTTAGCATATCAATATGTTATTGAAGGGTTGTTTCAAGGTGGCGAAATAATTGTTTTTCCATTGCAGTCAATGCAATTATACAGAGCATTATCTGCCGAAAAACCTGATGCAGCAACTATTAAAACATTTACAGATAACTTACGTGAAGCAGGTAAAAGTTACTTTAAAGACTACAACCCAATTACCGACAAAAAGATTTTTGCTGCACTTTTAAAAATTTATTACGAAGATGTTCCTCAAGCATATCAGCTCGAAATATTTTCTACAGTTCAAAAGAAGTATAAAGGTGATTTTGACCGATATGCTGAAGATGTTTTTAAAAAATCAATTTTTGCCGATGAAACACGCTTTAGTGCATTTTTAGACAAACCTTCGAAAAAAACATTAGATAACGATATGGCATTTGCTGTTTCTCAACAAGCACTTCAACAATATTTTAGTTTAGGCAATTCGGCTTCCGATGAATTTGAAAATGCTACACGATTATTTGAAAAAGGAATTATGGAAATGCAAGCAGGTAAACTTTTTTATCCCGATGCAAACTCAACAATTCGATTAACTTATGGAACAGTTGGCGATTATAAACCAGCCGATGCTATAAATTATAATTATTATACAACATTAAGTGGAATTATTGAAAAAGAAGACTCAACAAACGAAGAATTTGTTGTGCCAGCTAAATTAAAAGAGTTATATAATAAAAAAGATTTCGGTCAATACTCATTACCTAACAACGATTTGCGTGTTTGCTTTACAACAAATAACGATATTACAGGTGGCAACTCCGGAAGTGCAGTAATAAATGGTAATGGCGAATTAATTGGTATTGCATTCGACGGTAATTGGGAGGCTATGAGTGGGAATATTGCTTTTGAAAACACTTTGCAAAAATGTATTAATGTTGACATTCGTTATGTGCTATTTATTATAGACAAATATGCCGGAGCACATAATTTAATTAATGAAATGAAATTAGTATATTAAGCAACCATGCGTAAGGTCATCTTTCTATTGTCCGGTTTATCTGGCTAAATAATATTTTGATGTGTTAGATATAAATAAATTGTAACTTTGACAAATTTTTATTTTAAGATACTATAGAAAAATAGCT
>MENF01000040.1 GCA_001769035.1 Bacteroidetes bacterium GWA2_32_17 | reverse complement strand
AAAAAGAAAAATAAAAAAAATCTAAATTAAAATTACCAATGACTTTAATTTTTTAAAAAGGGTTTTTAAGGTTCGACTAAATACGCATTTGCGAACGTTTTTTCTTTTATTTGTTAGTCTAAATATTTGTGGATTTTGTGAGATAAGTTGAAGTGTTTTTTCAAATTTCCCAAAAAATTTTCTTAATCCATTTTCAGTCCAATTCGTTTCAAAGTAGTCAATAATACATGAAAGATTATTTTTAGCTTCATCTGACCAAATAATATTAAAGCCACTTTTCATAGTTTTTTCTAACTTTAGCGTGAGCAGTAACTTTCCTGTTTTCAATGTCAGCAAGTCCTTGGTCTATAGACATCTTTTCAGATTCCGAAATGGTGTTCCACCAGTCTGTGGATATTTTAGGATTTTTAATTAAAAATTTGATTTTTTTAATTATTGACTGGTCTTGTAGTTTGACAAGCCATTCAATAATGTTCAGTTTTTCAGTTTGGATATTTATACTATTCATAAAATTTAATTTTGTCAAAGATAAAATTTAAAATTCCAATGCTGCGTAATACCGATGCTGTATCTGTAATAGTCCAATAATTCCGATAGCTATCGGAATGTAGTTCGCACACTTTGTGGACAGCCCACCGCACCGCTTCGATTAAAAAAAGTGCAAATACTTACATTTTTGTCTTTTCTGGAGTTCTCACTAACAAAGAAAACAAAAAAAACAACTCTGCTTATGCTCGCTTTATACGAGTGCGTATCATCTGTTAGTGAAATTTCAAAAAACAAAGAAAAATATTTGAAGATTTTGAAATTGATATTAAGCAATTATTTGGTTATTAAATTTTAAACAGATTTTAGGGTGAATCCGATAAAAGGCGGGATAAATTATGTGAGATTATCCCTATTAGCGTTTGTTGGATGGCAGCCTAAACGATTATGTTCTTTTTTTTATTTTCATTTTATTTTATTACAGTTAATTATCAAGTTTTTCGTAAAACTTGTAATCAACTGCAAAATTATTTTTTTCTTTTTTTTGGTGTTTGCACAATGTTAATGTTTTAGCACCATTATTTAGGGTTTTTAAGGGCAAATAAATTATAAAATATTTTGCTCTTTTACTTTTTGTTTTTCGCACCAAAGTTAAGGTTTTTTGAACAATTGCAAAAACCGTTTGCTCTTAAAAACTATAAATCTCTCGGTGTTGCAATTTTAATATTATATTTTTCGTTTTTAATTAATCGTTTCAATTATCACATTTTCAATTATTTTGTTTTCAGCTTCGTGTAAATTAAAAACTGTATAATTTTGCAAATTCCATTTTTTAATAACTTTTTCAGTTAAAGCTTCTCTTACTACTATTAAAATATTATTTTTTTGGAATTTAATTAATTCTTCTAAACTTTTTGCCCATGCTTTATCTGAAAATTCTAAATTTCCAATTTCATCAATAATAACAATTTTGTTTTCTGTGTTGTTTTCAGGTTTTAAACTTTCAATTCTAAGTTCGAGAGCTTTGGGAAATATGCTGAAAATTCCAATTTTGTTATAATTACCGTTTATGTTTTTTCTTAAAAATATTTCAGATTTATTTGTATTAATATCGAATAAATCGTAACCAATTCTTTCGTTATTTTCGAAAATTTTTTGTGAATAGATTCCTCCGACTTTTATTTTTTTTTCTTTCAGATTTTCAATTAAATTTTTTATAAAAGTTGTTTTTCCTGAGTCTATTTTTCCTGTAATTATGAATATTTTTTGGACAAAATTTTGTTCGTTTTTAATTTGCGAAAACCGAAATTCTGAATATGCAATTAATTGAGAAACAACAGAAACAGGATTTTTGATAATTGTTTTAAAATCAGGAATATTGGCAATAACCATCGGTAAACTTTCTGCCGAAAGCTCCAATGCTATAGGCAGTTGTTTAAAATATGTTTTGTTAAAAAACTGCCTGATTTTTGGATTGTATAATTCAGTTCCTAATACCGAAAATCCTACTATTAATATAGTTGCTCTGAAATTCATTTCAATACCAATTAAAACCGCATCAAACATTGATTTTGACTGTATTTTTGTAAAAATAAAGGCAGTAAGCATTGTAATTGCAACAAAAAAAATCCAAAATTTTGGTTTAGATAATTGGCGTATAGCTCGCTTGTATTTTAAAATCCAAATAATTACAATTGCAAATATTGAAATACTCCAAATTCTCCAATCTATTATGCTTATTAAAATCAAAGAAATTATAATTAAAAAAATATCAATTGTTAGCCAAATTAATGAATATTTAAAATCGTTTTTTGAATTTGATTTATTCAAGAAATTCTGATAATTGTACTGTTGCTGTTTATATTCAATTGGTTGTGAAATTAGTTTTTTTCCTGTTTTAATACCGATTATTGCTGAAATTACACCAATAACAACATAAACAAAAAGTAAAATTAAAATCGGTATCCAAAGAGTATCAAATTGTAAGTTTAGTTGTTTTTCTGTGAATTTCATTATATTTTGGTATAGTTCAACAATATTGAAACCGTAAAAAATTAATAAATTAATAATTTTTTGTACAAAACTCCACGAAACAGCTAAAATTGAAGCAACTATATAACCCATATAATTTTTCCCTAAAATTCTGATTGAAATATCCAACAATAAACTTTCTGAAAAAATTGCAATCATTGGTCCAAAAATTACAGCACTTGGTGACATGGTTTTCATTAACGCACAAATTAAACCTGCTCGCCAAAATATTCCTTTATCTTTCCAAATGTAACTAACTGATATTAATATAATAACCCCGATAGAAGTTAAAATACTTCCTGAAAATGGAATTTTTAAATTGTGTAAAAAACTGCCAAGTACAATTTCGAAAGATGCCCAAACCGTTCCTATAATGGAAGCTTTAATCCAAATTTCATTTGATTGTGCTTTGTTATTCATTTATAATACAAATCTTTTCGGCACAATATTTAAATGTATGATAGCCCGCACCTGCTTCACTTACTACTTTTAACATTAATTCGGGATTGGTTGTTTTTATGGCACCAATTATTTTCACATTGTTTGCAAATAAAACTTCGGGTATAAAACTACTCGACGGACCTGTTACAATTACCATTGTTTCAGGTTTTATGACTTCTAATAAATTGTCCAAAGTGTTATTTACAATCGTAAGTCCCGTTATAATTACAATATCCGAAGTCGGTAAAACCTTAGCATAATCATGGGCAGGAACGAAAAATCGTTTATCATTTCCCATTAAAGCTTCTTCGTTGAACTCTAACACAAATAAGCGATTGGGTGTATTTGAAATTTTGTCGATGTACGATTGAAATGCTCCCACAATAGTAATTGTTTTATTTGAATTTAAATCAATTAGCTCAATGGGGTCAGTATTCCGTAACACTTTGTATTGATTAAGTTCTAATAATTTTGACGAAATAGCATTAATTACTGCAACTTTAAGACTTTGTATAATAGTGTTTTTGTTTGGAAATTCGATAAGTTCCAAAACCTTTTTGCCTGTAATATTTAAAGGGCTGAAATCGCCAAAATCACGGTTCGATTTTTTACAATGTACATCGGAGTCTTTTGGCATTGAAGTACTTGAAATGCCAACAGTTCCGTCTGAAAGTTTTATGGCTGTCATAAAAAGTCCTATTCTTACTTCCGAAATGCGTAAAGTTTCGATATAGTCGTTATGCTTGTTTTTCAATAAATTGATTGTTTCTTGTAAAATCATGATTTTATATTTTTAAAGGATTATTTTTTAAAATTGAAAATTAATGAAAAATAAAAATTGCGTCCTTCTTCCGAATAACCTTCTATTAACGAATAATTTTTATCTAAAATATTATTTATTCCTGTTTCTACTTTTAAATATTTTGCAATAATGTAAGAAATTTGTGAGTTAAAAACAACAAATTCAGGTGAAATAGTTCCGTAACTTGTGCTAAATCTATATGAATTATATTCGGTTGAAAATATAAATTCAAAATTTTTAAAAGGCAAATAATCTATGTATGCAAAAATTTTGTGGTTTGGAACATCTGTAAATTTTATATCAGGATTTGCAATATTATTTCGTTGAATAAAAGTATAGTTTGCATTTAACATTAAATTTATTAAAACTTTATAACTGATAGAAAAATCTGCACCGTAAAATTCAGCTTTCCCTATATTTTGCTGTTGCGAAATACTTGGTTGAACGTTATTTACCATTTGAATTGTATTATTTAATTGAGAATAAAAAATTGCAGGTTCTATCGAAAATTTATCAATCAATTTTATGTGCGATACAATTTCATAATTCATTGCAGTTTCTGCTTTTAAATCAGGATTTGGAATTGCTGTTCCCATTTTGTAAGAGTATCTGTCTTTCATTGTTGCAAATCGTGTTTTGTGAGCAGTTGTTATACTCAAATCAAAATCATCTGTAAATTTATAATAAACTGCAATTTGTGCATTTGTTGCAGAATTTTTATTTTTCCGCAAATCAGAAATTACTTTAGTTTGCGAATTGTAATCTTCTGCAATTAAGCTGTTTCGCACACTATAACTAATTCCGGGAATTAATTTTAATTTATTAATCATGGAATATTCATTTTCTATTCCAAGCGAATAAGTATTATCAGAAAAATGACGAACAGGTTCGCCTTCATTATTTTCTCGGTGTGTATCGCTTTTAAAATGTGCTGCAACTTTCAAAATATTTTTACTGATAATTTCAGTTCCGGCTTCAATATTTCCACCATACGAAAAATCGTTGTAATAACTTGTAAAAGAATAAGGTTTTGTTTGTGTAGAATACGTGTTGTTATCGTAACTATTTAGTTTATTGATAAATTTATCGTAAAACAAACGCGTTTTTAAATAGTTTTTTTCTGCAATTGTGGTTTTTGAAATAAAATATAAACTTTGCTTGTCCCAAACAGGCCACTGCCAATATCTGACTTTAATCGTTTTGTCTTCACCCAAATAAATCGGATTCCCTTTTTCGCCATGTTGATAAATGTAATTTATAGAATATTCGTTAGTTTTGTATGGTGTAAAACCAATTTTTATACTTGCTTTATTGTCATTTCTGTATGAATTATCACGTTCCCAATCAGTTTCATTTTTTGTAGTGTCAAAATCTTTTGAAAGTGTATAATATTGTCTGTCCAATTTTGAAAAATTCCCCTGAAAATAAAATTTCCCGATTTTACTTCCGATATTTGCACTTGTAATAAACCCATTACCGCTTAACACTCCTGCTTTCAAGTTTATTTCTATTTTTTTTGTTGGTTTTGAACTTATCAAATTTATTGAACCGCCGATAGTGTTTGCACCGTAAAGGATTGAAGAATAACCTTTTGAAATTTCAATTTTTGATAAATCGGAATTAGTAAAACGAGCCAAATCTACATAGCCGTCATAAGGAACGTAAACCGGAATTCCGTCCATATAAACAGGAACGCTACGAAGGTTAAAACCACGTATATAAACAGTGCTTTCGTTTCTTGCACCAACATTGCATAATGTTATTGAAGGTAAAATGTTAATTGAAGTTGCAACATCTATATTATTAAATTTTTGCATTTCGGATTGAGATACAATTTCTTTGTTGTTACTTGCAGAAACAACCACTTCACCAAGTTCGTAAATTTTTATTTTGTTGAAAATTGTATCGTGTAAATTTTGTGCTTTTAAATTGCATAAAAAAAGAATAGAAACAAATATAATTAAATAAAATATTTTCATAAAATATTATATTTTAGATTAATACCTTTATTCGTTATGCTTATAAATGAATAACGAAAGTTAAAAAAAAAGCACTTTTTGTGCTTAAATTTCGTTATGCCTTATAATGAATAACGATGCAAATAAACAAAAATTATGATTACAAAACAATAATCATCTAATTTTTTTTTAAAATTAAACGTTTAAATTTTTTGTTTGTTCATTAATAAAAATGTCAAAAGCAGTTTGTAGATTTTTATATGCAATAATAACATTTTCAGCAAATTCTGTTACTTCTGCAATTCCCCCGTCTTTTCCACCACGTTTGAGAATTACAAGCGGTTTTTCTGATAATTTATTCATTTTATAAATATTTTGCCACGCTTGGCGATACGACATTTTCATTTCTGATGCGGCTTTTCGCAAAGAACCAAATTCTTTAATTTTCTTAATTAAATCAATTTTACCTTGCCCAATGAATGAAAAATTATCTGAATTAATCCAAACTCTTCCATCAACAGAATATTTTGTATTTAATTTATGAGCAGTCATTTCTATATTTCATTATCGCTGGTTTTTAATATAACATAACGTTTACGTGATGAGTATTGGCGAACTTTGGAGCATCATTACAGGTTGGTGTTAATGTTCACGAAAAGGAGCCACTTTTATTCACTACAAGTACACCAGCAAAAATAAAAAAAATTATTCATTTTTAAATTTTTCATTCTTAAACTATTTTCCCAGTCATTTTTATTGTCGTTGTCTTTTATTAGCCTTGCTGCTAACGGCGGCCGCTTGACATTGTGCAAATTACGTCAAACTTTTCAATCCACCAAAACTTATTCATTTGTATAATGTTAAGCGGCTGTTAGCCACAGTTAATATTTTAAAAATCAAATTTAATTTCTTCTGTTTTAATTGTAGGTATATTAGTACAATTTCCATCAGAACCATTGGAACCTTTATTCTCATAGTAGGAGACTTTCTCCACTCTATCAAAAACTCTTGTGTCTTTATATCTTTTATTATTAAATATTACATCACCTCTTTCACCTCTTTCTCCCGGCATTCCGCCATGTCCACCTTTTCCTGCAAGTAATTCGAGACTAAATAGTGTTTTAAATATTTCAGATTCTTTAGAAAAAATAATCGAAATATTTCCACAGTCTCCGCCATTGCCACCGTTTCCGCCATTGCCACCATATCCACCTACTAAACCATTAATAATGGGAATAGTATTGCCATAAGAGTCCACAGTTGTATAATTGCATGGAGATGATGGACCTTTCCCTCCATTAGATCCACTACCTCCGTTTCCTCCATCTCCTCCATTTGACCGTATAATTATTTTACTATCTGTTGGATTTGCAAAAAAGAATTTAATTTGATTTGTTTTTTTTTTAGTAATTTTTATACAAATAATATCTTCATTTAGAATCTTATTTTTTTCGACTTTAACAACAACCTCAATAATATTTCCATCACTACCATTTAATCCATTTGAACCATTATTCCCTTTTTCAGCACATTCAGATTTAATATTTTCTCCTTTTACACCATTTAGTCCTTTTTCTCCGGAATAGTCAATATATAAATTCCCTTTATAATTTAAAGTTAGCATTGTGTCGCAAAAGACACTTCTATTTTCTTTAAGAAATATTTTAAAGGGGATATTGATAGAATCATAATAATTTGAACTTTGATTAATAACTAATTGTCCATTTTTATTTATAGATATAACCGACGAATCAATATCAAAACAAAGTTGATTTACTGTTCCTTTTGATACAATCTCCTTTTTTCCTTCAATTATTTTCACAGAAAAATTAATAGGTTGATTAGTTTTTAATGAATCTTGAAATAAAATGGAAATCTTTGAAGGTTTTGATTTGTTAATTCTCTTTTCAAGTTTTAATTCTTCTTTCGTCTGAGCATATGATATGCTTATCATTAATATAAACATTATAAAAATAAAGTGCTTTAGTCTCATATTTAAATAATTCTGACTAACGTTTTTATAATTACCAGTAAATTAATTAGTTGCAATTCCTAAATCTTCATTAGTTAATGCAAATTTATCGATTTGTTTTTTAATTCTTTTAACAATTCCGAGTTTTCTTTTTTTAGTATAAAAATAATAATTAATTTGATAGGTTGTATTTCGTTAGCTTATGAAGTCAATAGTTTTGGGTATAGGGGGGATTGTGGTTAACGGTTCAATGTTTGATTTGGCGGGCTTTTTCTTGCAGCCTATGTCAAACCGTTGAACATTTTATTAATTGTAGTTCGTGTCATTTTGCACCAGTCCGCCCGCTAAATTCTAACATAGTGTTATGGTGCGTTTTTATTTTGATTATGTCATTCGAATTTATTTTCGATTTTAAACATTCCATCACCTGCTTGATATGACAACAAAATCTTAGTCATATGTTCAACAGATATTGGTGGTCTATCAATAACGTATTGTTGCCCATTCTCTTCATACATTGCTGATAATCCGTCTTCTTTCAAATTTCCGCCAACCTCAATCCAATCACCATTACTTTTTTCAAGTGTTACTTGAAGAAATTCATTCCAGTTTAGTGAACTCATTGTCTTAATAATTTGGTCAATAGTAACACTGTCTGAAATAACTTTCTTGTCCGATCCGTAGTTTGATAATACAGTTAGTTTCATTTTTATTTGTTTTTTGATGGTGTCTGTTTGAGAAAATAAAATTTCTTTCGAACTATTTGTCCCAGTCGACTTGTTTATGTCAGAGCAGCTTGACAGTGTCAAAGAGATTGTCAATATGGCTAAATATTTTTTCATTTTAAAATGCACCATAACGTTTGAAACTACGAAAAGACGGGCTTTTACTTGCAGTCACTGTCAAACCGCTTAAATATTTGAAATTTGTTATTCGTGTCAAATTGCCCATAACAGCCTGCTAAATTCTAACATGGTGTTAGCAAATGTGTGTATTATGTATCCTACATTAATGCCTCGTATGGAATTTTTAGTTTCAAATGTAAGCGGCGAATCATTCCTAAAGTCAATTGCCTTTTTCTATTCAAAATCTCAGAAACTCTACTTCTATAACCAATTATTTCTGCTAATTCACCATTAGTCATTGACATCTGCTCCATTCTAAACTTTATTGCTTCAATTGGATCGGGTGAATGAATTGGGTAATATTCTTCCTCATATTTCTCAATTAAGATAGCCAAAATCTCAGCTTCGTCACCTTCTGGTGAATTAATTGGTGCATCAAAAAGCTTTTCCATAAGTTTTAATGCTTTTTGATAGTCTTCTTCTGTTTTAATAACTTTTATTTTCATATTGTCTCAGCTTTAATTTTATCATATTCCGTATGTGCCCCAATGAATCTTATAAAAACCCAACCTCTTTCATAATTTATCTTCACTATCAATCGATATTTATTCCCACAAATATTGAAAACAACTCTGTTGTCTCCAATTATACTAGCTTTTGGATATTCCTCTTTAATTTCTTTTGGATTTGTCCAATTAGCTTGATGAGTTTCTGAATACCAGGATGCCAATTGATCTTCAGTCTCTCTATGTTTTTCCCAATATTCTTTTAGGGTTTTCTTAGATAAAATTCTCATATCGATTCATTAACGATACAAATATACAAAATATTTACCAAATTGGTAATTATATACGAGTATTTTTTTTCACACATATTTGCTAACTAGTGGCTATGTGTATCTTATCCGACATTAACCGCTTATAAGCATTTATTTCCGTTTTAAATATTAATTTATTAACAAACAAATTTATAACATATTTTTAAATATGCAAAATACTTGTTAAATTTTATTTATTGTTAATTGAGCATTTGTAATTGTTTATTTTTTGAAAACGAATATTCAATATTTAACAAACAATTAACAATGAGTAAGTTGCGATTTTCTCTTTTTATTGTAAATTGTTATCTGATAGTTACCGGATTTAAAAACAAGAATAACGCAGAACATAGCGAAGCGTAACGTCACGAAGTTTCGGTTTAGAATTTTTAAAGTTTTGCAAAGCAAAACTAACAAAATTCATATCGGAATCACTGCCTGCTCCGATTAAGTAAAGAATATCTTATAATACCGAAAGCATATATTGTTGGACTAATTTATAACAAGTAATGGTATAAAATATAAAAAAGGAATGAGTAAATCGGACATTATGGACAAACACTATTTGATGAGGCATTGCTTTCGGAAACTAAACTGAATCCTGCTTTAGTCCAAGCCATTGTTCCGCCTTGTAAATTATACACTTTGTTAAACCCATTTTTTGAAAATTTTTTACATGCTGCACTACTTCTGGCACCCGAAAGACAATAAACATAAACAGGTTTAGTTTTTTGCATCAAATTTATTTTATTAATAAAATTTTTATCGTAATAATTTATTAATGTTGAATTTGCAATATGTCCTCTTGTATATTCGTCTGGAGTTCTGACATCTATAATTATTCCTTCGCCGGCATCTGCTAATTGTTTAAATATATTTGCATCAACCATTTCAACTGATTGGGTAGAAGCGTTATTTGTGAACATTATTATAATAATAAAAAATAAATTCCTTTTAAATTAAATTGCAAATTCATATACAAATGTAATAGTTAAAGGTTAATAGTAACTGATGTTACGTAAAAAGTTTCTCACAATGATTATTTCTCGCAAAAGCGCCATTACGCCAAGAAAAAATAATTTATTATTTTTTTTTGAACTTTGCGAACTTATATGTAAGTAATTTCAATTAATACACCAATTGCTTTTATATAGCATGACTAAAATAAGCACGCAATAAAAAATTATAAATGATTTTTTTAGCCACTTTTTAACTTTGTGAACTTGGCGACTTTGCGAGACAAATTTTTTATTTGCGTAACATGAGATAGTAAAACTAAAATATATTTTAGAACAATTCTAAAAGCAATTCTCAGTAAGGGGGACGCTTGCAATGGCGTGGTGTTGTATAATTTTAATTATCAAATTTCCATCTTATACAATTTCATAAGCTCAAGTGGTGAATTAATTCTATAAAGAAAATAAACAAACCCGTTTCGAACCTTAATATTTTCAATATATTTAAAGTTCGGGATTATATTTTCATTTATAATTTCTCCTGTTTCTAAAGAAATTTCACAAAGCTTTGAGATACCATTTATTTTAAATAATGAGTATGCTTTACCTGTAATTTCATCGGCAAATATTTCTTCTCTCCAACCTTTTAATTTATGAAAATCAATAGGAATTTGTTTTACTGGCACTCCGTTTTCTTCAAATAGTTCTATTTTTGAGTCAACAAAATTAAAAATAGCTATTTGTGTTTTAAGTTTTACCATAGGTGCAAAAATTGGAGCGAAAAAACACATTTCTTCAAACCGCAAATCGGCATCGGTTGGTAGCGAAACACCCATACTATAAAAGCGGTTACGGTCGGAAAGCATTCGTAAAGCACGTTTATCGGAAATTACTTTTACATCTTTTTTAGTTGAATCATTTGCATTAACCATAGAATATGACAAAACCTGATTATGCGACGACCATTGCTTTAAAAAATATTTATTGTTAATAACAGTAATACAAGGATTTAATATTTTGTAAAACGTGTCGGGCTCAAGCGGATATAAAAGCTTTATGGTTTGAGCTTCAATAAATATTTGATAAGCAAAATCTTTCGAAACCAAATGTATATTGCCAAGACAATCGCGATAAAAATTACCTTCTTTATATGATGGGGTTCTAAAAAGGGTATCACCATTATTGTTTATCATTATTAACCAAGGGTTTACAATATCTTTGTACGAATAAGCCAGCAATAAAATATTTTCGCCATAAAACTCGTAATCAACAACATCGAAAAACTTTTTTTCAACAAGATTTACAATTTTATGAGCCGAAACATTAACTTCGGGCAAACTGTCAACTTTCTTTTGCATTTGTATGTTTATTGAGGCACTGTTTTTACATTCAAAATTCACTTTTTTATAAACAACATGCGAAAATCCGAGATTTGTTGGCAATTTGTTAACTTTTATAAAAAAGAAACCATTATTATTAGTTGTAGTACCGTTTTTAGTATTTTTTTCGAGAATATTAACATTATATACAGGATTTCCTGTTTCTTTATCAATTACATGTCCTGATATCACATACCCGTTTTGTGCAAATAAAACATTACGCATTAAAATCAATACAAATAATAAATTGTAATATTTTAGTTTTTTAAACATTCTAAGCGGTTAATTTTGCCACAGATTACAAAGAGAAATTTGAAAGACCGAACAGGTTTTTGAAACCTGTTCGGTCTATACTAAATAGTAAATCTGTGGGGAATTCATTTTTTTTTATTTTTCAATTTGTATTAATTTTTCAGAAGCTCTTTTAGCATAAAACCCCTTTTTCAAAATTATTTTTTTCAAATATGTATTAGCTTCTGAATTTTTATTTAAGTTAATAAATGATAATACTTTATACCACTCAGCTTCCTGATAAAAAACAATTATTTTACTTTCAATAATTGCATCAAAATGTTCTATGGATTTTTGATATAAGCCAAGATTGTAATAACATAATCCACAATAAAAATGTGCATTTTGGTCGTTTGGAAACTGCTGAAGTATTATAATAAAATTTTGCAACGCATCTTTGTAATTACCTTCAGCTAACAACCTCATTGTTTTCGAAAGAAACTGGCTGTATGTTATATATTTATGCGATTCAAATGTGTTCTCTGTATTATTTGTTATTTTATTTTCATATTTTGCCGACAAACTTCCATTCAAAAATAAATTTGGTTTTATTTTATTCTGGTAAATTTTCGAATAATCTGCAACTTTAAACTCATGCATATAACTTGTTGGCATATCAATAAATTCGGTAATGTTTACATTATTTAATGAATCTGCAACATTTTCATTTTTTACAGATGAAATATGCAATTTGCTAATTTTTTCAAGAGGTTTTATTCTTTCATAATCTTTCATTGATTTTTGGTCTGCTTTAGCTTGTTTTATTGTTATTTGTTTTACTTCTGGTATTTCAAAAGCATTTTTAATTTCAAAATTTAAAATATTTATTTTGTGTGTATCAACTTCTGTTATAACATTACTAATATTGTTTTTGGTTGGAAAAATAAAATATACAATTGCAATTGAAACAATTATAATTACTGTTGTAAACACGTATATATTTTTAAATCCTGCATTAATTTTATTTGTTTTATTTTTTATTGACTTATCTATTTCGTTTAAATCTAATACAGAATTTGGAAATAAATCATATCCTTTAATTGCTTCGTTTGCAAACTCGTCTTTTTCAGAATTTGCAATAAACTTCGCCTTTTCTTGAGCTGACATTTTATTGCCATAGAACTTTATAAAATCCGGCTTTGAAAACAATGAGTCTTTATGTTTATTTTTATTTTTCATGGTTTTGAAGTTAAATAGTTTCTGATATTTCGTTTACCATTTTGAATATAGCTTTTAACCTGATTATTTGTATAATTCATTATTTCAGCTATTTCGGAGTATGATTTATTTTGCAGATAAAAAAGTTCGATACATGTTTTTTGCTCTTTATCAAGGTTATTTATTGCGGAATAAATTTCGTCAGTTTTATCATCTTCATAAAATTCATCTGTTTCAACAGGTAATATTTCATTGTTGATTTCATCTGAAAATATTTTCTCGCGAAGTATTTGCCTTTGTTTTGTACGTATTTGAACTAAACAATAATTTTTTGTAACAGTATGCAACCATGCTTTAAAATTTTCGATTTCACTTTTTTTGATTTCAACTATTATTTTTTCAAAAACAGAAAGCACAGCATCTTTTGCATTTTGTTGATTTTTTAAATAATTTAAGCAAACTCCATAAACTAGGTGGGAGTACTTCGAAAAGAGTTCTCCCAGATACTCAGTATTTTCTGAGCTTTTATATAGTTTCAGCAAATCAGAATCTGATAGGTTTTTAAATCGTATTTTCTTAAAGAAAATCATTTTTTATATTGTTAAATAAATCTGCGTTATTTGTGAACTTACCACATTCGCAAAGCTCAGTATAATCTGTGGCAAAATAAAGTCTAACATAGATTTTTGTATATTAATTTCATTCTCCTGTTGCTCCTTTTTCATCTTTCTTTTTACTTGCCAATATTCTTCGTTCTGCTCTTACATCAAAAAAACTCTTTGTTTCCAACACAATAATACCACCGGTTACATCGCCAAATTGTGCCGGAATTTCACCCGAATATACAACAATACTTCCAATTGCACAACCCGGAATTGTTGAACTAATGTTGGCTTGCTTTACTCCATCAATATAACAAGCAGAACTGCCATTCCGTGAGCCGCGAAAAACAATATCTTTGCCATCTTTACTAATTTGAACTTCGGAAGAAATTGCCCTAATAACCATTACCGGATTATTTGAACCTGCAATATTTTTAATTTCACCAGGCAAGATATTCGTTTTACCAATTTGACCAGGGTCAATTAACCTTGCATCATTTTTTTCGGCAGTAACAGTAACACCATCCATCATTATTCCATCTGTTAATTTTATGTCTTTTATAAAAGTTTTTTCGCCCGGAAAAACGCTTGCAGCAACAATTTTAGAATTATAACCAGTATATGAATAATTAACCTGATACGTTCCCGAAGGTAATGGTTTTAAAGTATAATTCCCATCAACATCAGTTATGGTACCAATTTTTCTTCCGTCATCATCAATATAAACATTACAGCCAATTAAAGGTTGTTTTGATGAGGCATCATAAACTTTTCCATTTAAGGAACCTGCATTTTGAGCTTTTAATATTATAAAAGGCACAAATGCTAAAACGATAATCATTTTAATTGTTTTCATTTTTTTAATTTTTTAGTTAATCTTTATAAACTTTATTATAATGAAACCGACAATTAAAAATTCCATAATTTTTGTATTTAATTTTTTTTATTAAGTTTGCCAAATATTTTGGCGATGGAGTTCGCCATAAACCGCATAAGCTAATGACTCCTACTAATTTAATTAATAGGACGTTATATTATGATTAGTATTTATTTTCTCGCAGCATTTTGGTTTCTTGCTGCTGTTGTATCAACAATCCTTGCAAATCGCTTAAAAATTTCAATGGCTTTAATGGAAATTGTAGTTGGCGCTGCAATTGGTTTTACTGCTTACAAGCTGGGCTATCTTGATAATCTTACATTAAATGCCGATTGGCTTAAATTCTGTACAGGTATCGGAGCTATTTTGCTTACATTTCTTGCGGGGGCTGAGTTAAATCCCGATACAATAAAAACTAAAATCAAAGAAGTATTGGTTATCGGATTGATTGGTTTTTTTGCGCCTTTTATCGGTTGTTCACTGATTGCATATTATATAATTGGTTGGAATTTTCAGGCAAGTTTATTGTGCGGTATAGCACTTTCTACTACATCAATGGCGGTTGTTTATGCTGTAATGCTTGAAT
Organism: Bacteroidetes bacterium GWA2_32_17; assembly: GCA_001769035.1. Lineage (GTDB taxonomy): Bacteria > Bacteroidota > Bacteroidia > Bacteroidales > GWA2-32-17 > GWA2-32-17. The sequence goes on along the minus strand of MENF01000040.1, from coordinate 1,016 downwards.
ATGGCTTCAATAAAACCGAATATGGTAAAGGTATTTTAGGTGCATGTTTTATTAATGATTTGGGAACGGTAATTGGGCTGGGGTTGATTTTTGCTCCTTTTACTTATAAGACATTGATATTTATTGCAGTAACAATACTTTTAATAATTATTCTACCTTATGTTACACGTTTTATAATAAAATATTTTGCTTATAAAACAGCAGCTATCAGAACAAAATGGATACTTTTCATATTATTATCATTGGGAGTACTTGCTATGTGGTCGGGCAGTGAACCTGTATTACCTGCTTACATTATTGGCATGGTGTTATCAAAAACAATTGAAAAAGATATTTTATTTGCCCGCAGAATAAGAACATTAACTATTGGGTTTTTTACTTCTTTGTATTTTTTACGTGCAGGAGCTTTAGTGTCAATACCTGCTTTACTTGCTGCACCTCTTATTTTTATTTTGCTTTTACTTGGAAAAGTTGCCTCAAAAATTTTTGGTTTATATCCGGCAATTCGCATTTTCAGGAAGCATAAAAAAGAAAGATGGAACTACAATTTCAAGAAATATACAAAAGAAAGATGGTATTACACTTTGCTTATGTCAACTGGATTAACATTTGGCACAATATCGGCATTATATGGGCTTACCAATAATATTATTACACAAGAGCAGTACTCATATTTGGTTGGAACTGTAATAGCGAGTGCAGTTATTCCAACAATTATTGCAAACAAATTCTTTTTACCAAAACATTTGTTAGAAGAACCAATATTAGATGATGAGTTTTCAGAATTAGATTCAATTGAAAAAAAATATTAAAATAAAATATTAAATTTGTAACTATTCAGTATGGGTAAAAATTGTCACGCAAAGTCGCAAAGTTCGCAATTTACCCCGTTAGATAATTGCTCTTTAATATAGTTCACTCTTTTTTTAACTATCTCACGGGGTGAACCCCGTTATATAATTCCTATAGAAATGTGGTATGAAAATAAAAATTGGTATCCAACGGGGTTAATATAG
>MENF01000039.1 GCA_001769035.1 Bacteroidetes bacterium GWA2_32_17 | reverse complement strand
AGTTGCAATTCCGTTCACCGACAAATTTCCACCTATGCTTAGCGAATGGGAAATTAGTGCATCCCAAACAGTTAAAACACTATCAACAAAACAATTAATTGCCCGAAACGAACCATTACAATCAAGGTCTTTTGTGGGTAAATTTGTTTTTACTCCAACTTTACGGTTGGTATAAACAATGGTGTTACCGTTGGAAATCCATTGTCCTTGCCCTTGTGCATTTACCTGCTGGGGCAATAACATAATAAAATTAAAGAAAACCAAAGCAACTATTATTGTTGCTTTTAGAAATGATTTAAAATTTGTTCTCATGATTGAAATTTTTAAGTATGTAAATATAATAAATTTTAAATTATCAATAAATTATTCTGTTTTTTTTGATAATTTTTAGTGAATATTAAAAAACAGAAATAATTTTTATTATTGTAAAGAATCATGTTTTGTAACCCTGCCGTTTCATTTTTTTGCAAAAAAAAGGGCATGGAACATAACATTATTCATTTCTGAGGTACTGGTATACCTTTACGACAAATAAGTTTAGCCCATGCCTTTGGCATGAGCGTATCACTTAATTATTCTTGTCGTAAATGAAAATTACCAGTTTTCAGAAATGAGAATAAAAGCTAACGCTTTTATTTTTATCCAAAATATTAAAGAACGTATGTTAACATTTTCATATTCACGATGCAAATATATAACTATTTTTTTAAATGCAAAATATTTTATCAAAAAAAACAAAAAAGAGGTCAACCATATTTGATTGTCCTTTTTTATTAATAACTGTCAAATTTAGTACGACACAAATATATTCGATTACCTTAAAATAGTAATTGGAATTGTACTTTGTTTATTATTGTTTATAATTGATATAAAATACAATCCATCCGATAAATCACTTAAATCTAAATGATTATATTTATCAATTAATGTTATATTATATAAATACCTGCCTGTAATATCTTTAATAACAATTGTTACATTTTTTAAGTCAGTATTTTCAACTGTAACAAATCCTTTTGATGGATTTGGATAAATTCTGTATTGTTCCTTTTCAGTTAAGTTATTATTAGAAGCAGTTAAAAACTGAATGTTAATATCGTCAATATATAAATTGTTGCCATATTGATTTGTAGATACAAACTTAATTTTTATACTATTTCCTGCATAAGCTGATAAATCTAATGTGTCCATTCTCCATTGATTTGCATTGTTAGGAGTAAATGAATTTGTACTTGCAGTTGTTGTTGCAAGAGTTGGACCCGCTTTATTATAAATAGCTACTGGATTGAATGTTACGCCGCAATCAGTAGAAATAAATATTTGTAACTGGTCAGGTTCATTTTGATACTGACGATAAGCAACGTTAAATGTCATTAGTATATTTGTTGATGCAGAGAAATAGAGAGCTGGTGTTATTAATTCATCTAATTGACCTGTAACATCATAATCATAAAAATTCATGCTTGCAGAAGCAGTACTTGCTCCATTTCCGGAACTATTAATTCTTGCCCAGGTTATTCCACCATCAGGGTTGTTTATTAACCAATTTGCTGGAGGAAAAGCTGTACTTTCAAAGTCTTCCTGAAATGGTAAACTGGCTCCTGAAGATACTAAAAAAGATTTTGAAAGTGAATCGTTTGAAGTATTTAAATCAGTACCACCATTAGGCGTTGAACAGTAAGCGTTAAACGAATGTGAACCCATTGTTAATGTTATTGCAGGAAAAGTAATTGCTGCAGTTTGACCATTAGTTAAACTTCCTGTCCAATTTTGTGTTACAGATGTTCCTCCATCAATATTATATGAAACAGACAATGAAGTTAAAACATCTGACCCAGCATTTCTAATAACTACATTTGTAGAAATGCTCTGTACAGAACAATAAAAATTAATTGGTTCTGTAATTGTGTATAATTGTGCATCTAAAGCAACAGGCGGAGCACCACATGGGTCATATCCATCAATAAACACAGGTGCAATTCCGGATGGGTCTAGCCAATCGCTAAGTCGTGTTGCACTTGTTCCGCCACCAGCCCATGAAGTAGCAACTTTTCCATAATAATCATTCATACTCGATTGTGCTAACCCACAAGCCGAAGGACCACCATAAAGCTGACCTATGATTCTATGGTCTTGGTCGTAAATTGGCGAACCTGATGAACCTGGTTCTGTACATTGTACACCCCATAAAATTTGCCATGAGTCAACACCAGAATATGATGCAGAAATAGCTGACTGTGTTGATAAACTTATTTTTTTAATGTCTGCTGAAGGGTGATGAATGCCACATGCCGACGTTGCCGGTGTTGTACTTCTTGACCATCCCGAATAATATGGATTAAATGTGCAAGGTGGAGTTTGATTCATTTGAACAAGGCAAAAATCAGAACCACCATTTCTAGATTTTAATACACTTCCACTGGTTGTAACCTGGTCGTGTGCTGGCGATGTACCAGGGTTTGTGCAGGTTGCACTTTGCCAGTTAAACCAAAAAACCCATTGAGCAAAATCGTTACTTGTACTGCAATGATTAGCTGTTAGCACATAAGGAGTTGCATCATTAGCTGTATTATTAATTAATGCGCCTGTACAAAAACCGCTTCCGCCAACAACAAGCATACAAACAGAACGAATTTGATTTGACCATCCAACTGAATCGGGCGAACAGGCAACATTTCTCTGACAAGAACCAGCACCACCAAACCCTTTAGTAGCAAAATCAAAAATATTCCGATAACCGTGAGTAACTCTGTCAATTGTAATTTCACCGCTAAAAGAAACATCGGCAGGTTCGTAATATTCTAAAGTAACTGCATCACCCTGAATTAAAGTTGTTGCAAATTGTTGCGATGCTGAATTGTTTTCACTTGTAAACGAACCCAACACTTCTGAATGATTTTCGTTATATAAAAAAAACGTTGCTCCAGTTGGTAAAATATATTTACTAAATCCAAAATTCAATGTATAAGCACCTTGCGAATAAATTCTTAAACGCCAAAGTTTATCTCCGTTAGGTAAATACTCCCATTGACCAGAATTACCTAAAGAATAGTTTACTTCTAAATTTTGCCCGAAACGCCAAGGAATTTCTTTATTATGCTCATTTTCCAAATCTTCAGCTTCCAAAAGACTCACATTAACAGGATCCATAGTAACAGTTGGTAGTGATTTTTGCAAAATTACTGATATTTTCTTATCAAAACTTATTGGTTTTCCACCATAACTTATTTGTGCAAATAAATTTCCAATTAAAAACAAATTTAAAATAACAATTAACACTAAAAGTTTAATTTTTCTCATAATAATTTGACTTTCAATAATTATACATCAATTTAGGTTCATAGTTTGGAAACATAATTACAAGTGTTTTAGTATTTGGGTATTGTATGCTACTTAAATTAAACAACATTGTTTTTTCTATTTGCTTTCCGCATTCTAAATTACCAGACGTCTTTGTTATGTATAAGGATGCTTTGGGAGGTAAACTTTTTAAATAATTTCCGTTAAATTCCATATTTATTTCATCATCGCTGCAACCAACATAAGAAAAAACAATAGTTAAAATACTATCTGCAATTGTTGCAGTTTTTACAGTAAATTCTTTTTTGTAATTGATATAATCAAAATTTTTATTTACAATTACCTTTTTAACTGGAATTTGTGATGTTGATGAAGACTTTGTCTTTTCAACATTTTTTGCTGATTTACAACTATTTGCCATTAAAAATGGTACTACAATTAATATTAAACTTAAATAATTCATAAAATCAAATTTTATTTTGCGAAATATAAAAATTAAATTCAATAATAGCAAATATCTAAAACGATTTAGCGTAATTGATTATTATTGAAGAAGATTGGGAAGGCAAGATTGAGAAGCAAAGATTGATAAAACAAGATTGAAGAAAAACCTGCAAACAATGAACAATAATAACAATGGTCACACATTAAAAACAGAAATAGATAGAAATAGATAGAAATACATTGAAATAACTAAATAACATAGAACAATGAACCTAAAACGCTGTGGTTGTTTCCTAAAACATGTAGCTTGAAACCTAAAACATGCATGCTGTTTGTAAAAACAAATTATAGTAGAAATTATTTTTTAAATTTTAATATTTCTTCAAGCCGTATCATTTCATCGCGATACATTGCTGCTTCTATAAAATTTAATGTTTTTGCTTCTTTTTCCATCTTTTTGCGGGCAGAATCAATTGCTTTTTTTATTTGGTCGCGGTTCATATATTTTAATACAGGGTCGGCTGCAAAATCAACATTTTCATTTTCGACATATACTTTATTTTTTGAATGTTGATTTAATTCACTTAATGCAGATTTTGCTGTTCTTACAATTTGTTGGGGAGATATATTATTTTCGGTATTATATTTAATTTGTTTTTCGCGACGACGTTCAGTTTCGTCAATAGTTTTTTGCATCGAATCGGTAATTTTATCGGCATACATTATAACTTTCCCCTTTAAATGACGTGCTGCACGTCCTGCAGTTTGTGTTAAAGCACGTGCCGAACGCAAAAAACCTTCTTTATCGGCATCTAATATTGCAACAAGCGAAACTTCAGGCAAATCCAAACCTTCACGTAACAAATTAACACCTATTAAAACATCAAAAACTCCATTGTGTAAACCCTCCATAATTTCAACACGTTCAAGTGTTTCGACATCCGAATGAATATATCGGCATTTTATATTAAACTTTGTAAGATATTTTGTCAACTCTTCTGCCATACGTTTTGTGAGTGTTGTTACAAGAACTTTTTCTGTTAATTTTACACGTTGTTCAATTTCGTCCATTAAATTATCAACCTGATTTAAACTTGGGCGAACTTCAATTATTGGGTCAAGAATACCTGTTGGGCGAATAACCTGCTCGGCAACAATACCTTCGCTAAGTTGCAATTCGAAGTCAGCTGGAGTAGCACTAACAAAAATTACCTGATTAATAATTCTGATAAATTCATCAAGTTGTAATGGACGGTTATCGGCAGCTGCCGGAAGCCGGAAACCATATTCAATTAAATTCTTTTTTCGGGCAGTATCGCCACCGTGCATACCTTTTATTTGTGGAACTGTAACATGACTCTCGTCAATAATCGTTATAAAATCATCGGGAAAATAATCAAGCAAACAAAAAGGACGTGTTCCAGGCTTTCTGCCATCAAAATATCTCGAATAATTCTCAATACCCGAGCAATAGCCAAGCTCTTTAATCATTTCCAAATCGAAAGTTACACGTTCTTCAATTCTTTTTGCTTCAAAAATTTGCTCCTTTGCTTTAAATGCTTCAATTTGCAAAAACAAATCATCCTGAATTTCTTTAATAGCTTGATTAACACGTTTTTTTGAAGTTACAAAAATATTTGCCGGAAAAATTCTTTGTGTTTGATGTTTTTCAATAGTAACACAACTAACAGGGTCAATTGTTAAAATCTCTTCAATTTCGTCGCCATAAAAAATAATTCTTGAGGCAAAATCATCATAAGCAATAAAAATATCAACAGTATTACCCCGAACCCGAAAAGTACCGCGTGTAAATTCATTTTCGGTACGTGAGTATAAACTGTCAACAAAATTTCTTAAAAGTACATCGCGACTAATTTGCTGTCCAACAGATATTTCGATTACACTATTATGAAAATCTTCGGGATTTCCAATACCATAAATACAGCTAACCGACGAAACAACAATAACATCTCTCCTGCCCGATAACAAAGCAGAAGTTGCACTTAAACGAAGCTTCTCGATTTCATCGTTAATTGACAAATCTTTTTCGATATATGTATCTGATGAAGGCATATATGCTTCGGGCTGATAATAATCGTAATAAGAGACAAAATATTCAACTCTGTTTTCAGGGAAAAATTGTTTAAATTCGCTGTACAACTGGGCTGCAAGAGTTTTATTGTGGCTTAAAACAAGTGCTGGTTTTTTTATTTGTTCTAACAAATTTGCAATAGTAAAAGTTTTTCCTGAACCAGTAACACCGAGCAATGTTTGATATTTTAATCCAGTATTTACACCATCAACTAATTGCTTAATGGCATCGGGCTGGTCGCCGGTGGGAGAAAAAGGAGATATTAATTTAAAATCCATGAATTATATAAAATAACAAAGTACAAATACCAAATCTCAAATTCCAAATTCCAAATCTCAAACTCTAAACTTTTTTTAACAATAATCAATTAGCAATAAGCAGTTGGCAGTTGGCAGTTGGTAGTAGGCAGTCGGCAGTGAACAATGAACGTAGAACAATGAACATTTTTGAACGATGAACAGTTTTCGTTTTTCAAAAGAACGCTAAATCATCAATCACATTATCTCCTGCTTTTTCGTTTAACCTCTTAACTAATTCAGTTCTAATCATAAACAATTCCTGACGGATAATTGAAGATTGAATTTTTACATATAATTTTCGGTTAAATATTTTTATTTCGAGAGTCCGGGCAGCAATTTTTTCGCCAACAACATCCGACCATCCATTAATAACTTTAACTTCCCCTAATTTTCCCTTAAGTTTAAATGCTTCAACATATTCTTTTATTACTTCACTTATAGAACGAGTGTTTGAACGTCTCATAAAATTACTCCTTTTTCTAAATTAAAAATTGAATAGTCTGATTTTACCGGCTCTAATACTCTTTCGATTCGCAATTTATCAGTATCAGTTATAAAAATCTGACCAAAGTGATGTTCACCAACCAATTGCATAAGTTGAGCTACACGAAAATTATCTAATTTGTCGAAAATATCATCAAGCAATAAAATTGGTAAAACATTATTTTTTTGTTTAATAAAATCGAATTGAGCAAGTTTTAACGACAACAGAAAACTTTTTTGCTGTCCTTGCGAGCCATTAGTTTTAATAGGGAAATCGTCTATTTTAAAAATTAAATCATCTTTGTGGATTCCGCAAGTTGTATATTGCATAATGTTATCTTTTTCAATTGAATTTTTAAGTAAATTTAATAAATTTTCATTTTCTAATTGCGATTGATAAATAATATCAATATTTTCCGATTCGCCGGAAATTCTGTTATAAAATTCTTTAAACACAGGAATTAAATTTTCGATAAAATTATTTCGAACCTGATAAATTGGCTGAGCATAAGTTGCCATCTTTTCATCGAAAACTTCAAGAGTTTCAAAATCAATGTGTTTTTTTTGATAAAAATCTTTTAACAATATATTCCTTTGTTTGAGTAATCTGTTGTAATTTAATATATTATTCAGATATATTTTATCGTATTGAGAAATCACATTATTTAAAAACTTTCGTCTTTCATCGCTCCCATCAGAAATTAAATTTGTATCATAAGGTGAAACAATAACTAAAGGTATAAATCCAATATGGTCGGCTAATCGCGAGTATTCTTTTTTGTTACGTTTAAATTGTTTGTGCGAATTAAGTTTAACACCACAAAAAATATTTTCTTCGGTTTCTTCTAAATCATACGAGCCATTAATAACAAAAAAATTATCGTTTCGTTTAATGTTATCAATATCCGATGAACTAAAATAGCTTTTACAAAACGATAAATAATATATAGCATCTAAAAGATTTGTTTTACCTGAACCATTGCTGCCAGCAAAACAATTAATTTTATTTGTAAAATTTAACGAAACTTCTGCAAAGTTTTTGAAATTTAATAAATCAATATGTTTTAAAAAAAGTTTCATTGTTATAGGCTGTAAAATTAGAAAAAATATAGAAATTTAGGCATTTTTCATAAACATTAAAAAGTAGTTTACACTTTTTTTATAAAAAGCACCGTAGGTGCTTAAGTTTATAGCAAAAATTAAAAAAATAACATTTAGCTACGTAGTAGCGACCTGTTAAAAGAACATTGTTTTACAGGACGTTCCTACGGAACTTAATACATGATGTACATTCTTTATCTATAAACAGTTCATCCCTACGGGATTTATTCACAAAGAAAAAGTGTAAACCTTGAAATGAAAAATGCCGAAATTTAAGGTAATTTTAAACTTCACATTTTTTTATTTTTATAAAATTTTTTAAAAGTAGAAAATTTTATGTAGGTTTGCGGTTTCAAAAAAGATAAAAATAAATATGGCAAAAGATAAGGATATTATTGAAAAAGAATTAGACCAAGTTGAGAATGCTCTTACAAGAACTGAAATGTTCATCGAAAACAATAATAAAATTATAATGATTATTATTGGTGCAATTGTTTTAATAATTGGTGGATATTTAGGATATAAAAAATTTTACATAGGTCCAATGGAAGACGAAGCTCATCAGGAAATGTTTATGGCTGAACAATATTTTTCAAAAGATTCTTTTAATTTAGCTTTAAAAGGCGATGCTCAATATCCAGGATTTATTACAATTATTGACCAGTACGGCTCAACAAAAGCAGGAAATTTATCGAATTATTACGCAGGCGTATGTTATTTGAATTTAGGTCAGTTTGATAAGGCAATTGAATATTTAAGCGATTATAGTACCAACGATAAATTATTATATCCTGTTTCGCAGGGAGCTATGGGCGATGCATGCATGGAGCTTGGAAAAACCGAAGAAGCTTTATCGTATTACAAAAAAGCAGCCGACGAAAAACCAAACGAATTTACTTCACCTATTTATATGATGAAAGCCGGTTTTGCACTCGAAAAACTTAATAAATGGGAAGAAGCTCTTGCAATTTACGAAAGAATTGAAAAGGAATTTAACAAAACCAACGAGGGTAGAAAAATTGAAAAATATATTACCCGTGCAAAAATTAAATTAAACAAATTATAATAATATTAAATCCATACTTAATAATAAATAACAATTCCGATAGCTATCGAATCCCAAAAACAACAACCTGAAACTATAAACCAGAAATAAATAGAAATTCATTGAAATAAAAAACCGAAATAAATGGAAATAAATTGTTGTCATTGTTAAATTGTTAAATTGTTTCATTCGGCTAATCTTCAAGGTCTTTATAAGCAAGTGGGCAATTGTTGTCATTCTGAGTGATTAGCGAAAAATCTTTATTTGAGCAAGGGGGAAGAAAGTAAAGTATAATAAACGAAAACATTGAAATAAAAAACAGAAATAAGTAGAAATAGATAGAAATTAATGGAAATAAATTGTAAAAACAGAAATAAATAAAAATACATTGTAAATTTGTATAAATGACTACTGTATGACTATTGAATGACTATTGTATGACCATGAATGACAAAGTATGGCCATGAACTTTAAACTTTTTCTAACAGTAAACAATGAACTGTGAACTTTTTAAACTACAAACCCGAAACTATATACCAGAAACCTTTTCAAACAATAATCAATATTCAATAATAAATCCTAAATCCTAAATCCTAAATCCTAAATCCTAAATCCTAAATCATTATATGTCATTAAATTTAAAAAGCAATAAAAACGATAACACGATACCAAATGCCGAAAACATGAAATTTGGAATTGTTGTTGCCGAATGGAATAGTAAAATTACAGATGCATTATTAGATGCTGCTATTGACACATTAAAAAAATGTAATGTAAAAGAAGAAAATATTATTGTAAGGTATGTTCCGGGTTGTATAGAATTAACAGCAGCTTCTAAATTTATGGCAGAACTTACTGATGTTGATTCTGTTATTTGCATTGGTTGTGTAATACAAGGCGAAACAAAACATTTCGATTATGTTTGTTTAAGTGTTATAAAAGGAATTACAGAACTTAACATTAAGTACAATATTCCATTTATTTTTTGCGTTCTAACAACTGCAAATTATCAGCAAGCTATTGAAAGAGCCGGTGGTAATATGGGAAACAAGGGAACCGAGAGTGCATTAACAGCCGTAAAAATGGTTGAACTTAAAAGAAGCTTTGCAAAACAATAGGTTTTCATTCCGATAGCTATCGGAACCAATAAAAGCGAAAAATCTCCTCAAGTATTAGCGGTTTAATATGTTTGGATTCGAATTAGCAGAATATTGCAAACCCAAAAAAACGGATTAAATTTTCTGAAATCATTAATTATCATTTAATTTTTTTAATTTATTTCACGTAATAATTGAAAAATTAATAAATTCATAACTTATTGTGTATTTAGTATATACAATAGAAGAGATACATTTCGTTAAAACAATAATTTCTGTTTCTAAACTTTTTTTTAATATTTTTGGGTAACTTTTTTGGTGTTTTTGTCACTATGAGTAATAAATACAAATATTCAAATGAAGAGATAATTAATGGTATAAAATCCAATAATTATGAAATTATGACTTATATATATAAATATTATTATCCTAAGGTAGAAAATTTTATTATAAGGAAATTAAGAGGTACGTCGGAAGATGCAAAAGATTATTTTCAGGAGGCATTAATTGTATTGTATGAAGGAGCAATATCTAATCCACCTTTAAAAATTCATTATTCGATATTCACATTTATTATTTCAGTATGTATGCACATGTTCAAAAGAAATAAAAAAATAAATAAAGGTGTTACATTTTTTGAGTTTGAAGAAGAACTACCTTCTGATACAGAAACAGAAATTTCAGAATTAATTGTTAAAGCTGAAAGAATAAAATTGTATCAATTACATTTTAATGAGTTGGGTGAAAAATGTCAGATATTATTGAAATTGTTTCTTGAAGGGTATTTAATACCAGAAATTACTAAAATACTAAATTTTGCTAGTGAAAATTTTACAAAAAAAAGACGTAATCAATGTAAAAAATTATTTTTTAGAAAAATATATTTTGATTCAAAATTAAAAGAACTTATCAATGGAAAACCTTGGAATATTCGAAAATTACCGAGATGGTAATATGACCGAACAGGAGAAAAAAAATTTTCTTCTGCGTTTGGCTAATGACTCTTCATTTGAGCATGAGTATAAAATTTATAATGAAGTAAATGACTTTATATTAAATAATGATAAACGTTCAAAATTTAACGAAGTGTTAAAAGAAGTTGAAACTAATTATTTTGCAACCAGAAAAAACAATAGCATATTTAAAAATAAATTTGCTTTAAAAGTTGCTGCGTCGGTTGCTATAATTGCTGTTTCAACAATATTATTATATTATGTTTTTCAGCCAAAACTATCAAATAAAGAATTATTTGCACAGTATTATAATACTCTTAAAATAGATGAAATTACACGTTCGGGTAATGATTCTGCAACAACAATATCGAATGGCTTTATTGCTTATCAAAACGGTAATTATCAAAAAAGTTTACAGATACTTTCTTCTGTAGTGGTATCAGACGAATTAAAAACTCCCGTTAATTTAGTAAATGGTTTATCATATTTAGAACTTGGAAATTTTAAAAATGCAGAAAAACTTATTTTTGAAGCTTCAAAAGATGTTTATAATGCATATTATGACGATTGCTTATGGTATCTTTCTTTAATTTATTTAAGAACCGACAGACCAAAGCAAGCAATTCCTTTATTAGAAAAATTAATTGAAAGAAAATCTGTATATAATAATATGGCAGTTGAGTTATTAAAGAGAATTGATTAATTTATACTTTGCACGGCGTAAATTTGTACATTTTGTCCTAAAGATATATGGTATAGAGGTATAAGGCGGGCTGTACGCTATACCCTATATCCCTTACCTTATACCCTTTTTCCTTGTAAAAAAACTCATGGTTTTAACCAGCCTTCAGGTTAAAGACTTTTTCCATTTATTTCTTTTTCTCAAAATAATGAAAACCAAAAGCGAAAAAACAAGTATCATGACACTAATGAGCAAATTGAGAAGACTAAGCGGGACAAAAACCCGAAAAAAGTGAAAAAAATCAGGTGGATTTGAAACTATTTTATAATTTTTCCGTATAATTCTGTCAGTTGAGAAGTTACAAAAAATACTCACTAAAATAATTTTACTATGAAAAAAACATTATTAATTGTTATTGTACTTTTATCAATAAGTGGAATAACCTTCCCGCAAACCTCGCCGGTAAAAATAATTGATCTGGCAGTAATTCCGGGAATTAAAGCCGATACTACTTTGCAATTAGATTCAACTGATTTGATAGTAAATTTTAAAATAAAAAATTCAAACCAGGCACTAATTGCTTATTTTCTTTTTGGAACTGCGCCTGATTTAAATGATATTTTTTCTGTTAACGGAACATTCTTTAATCAGTCGGGAACAATGTATTTAATAACAAATGGCTATCAGAACGAAATCACTGACTATTCCGCTCAGGCATTTATAAAATTAAGCGGGCAGCAAAACACCGGTTTTAATTATTTAACGGTATATGTTGAAGATAATACAGGGCTGATTACCGATAAGCTTTATTTTCATAAATAGACAAGTTATAAAAACATTGTTGTAAAAATATCGAAACTATGAAAAAAATATTCGCATTAACAATCCTCTCAGTGGTTTTAAATACAATATTATTGGGGCAAAACGTATTTACTGTTATTAAGGTATCAGACCCTGACCCGTTTGACCATCCTTACAACTTTAACGATGCTTTGTGCGATACGGCAATGTACGGCACATTGCAGTGGGCTATACGTAAAACCAACGATGCTCCGCCTCCAAGTGCCATATACTTTAACATAGCAGGCACAGGACAAAATACAATTAATCTTAATTTCACATTACCGGCGGTTAATAAACAGGTAGCCATAGACGGCACAACACAACCGGGCTATAATTATAGTAATGGACCTTCCATAATTATTGATGGAACAAATATTCCCATATATAACCATTGCTTTAATTTCAGTTCTTATGACGACAGCAGCAGTGTGATTGGGATACATATAAGGAATTTCTGGGCGAGTAATGGCATTATGGTATTTACCGGAAATATTACAATTAAAGATTGTATGTTCTGGAATGTAGGAGGCAATGAACCCGGATATCCGTGGCGAGATATGGGAATTTATATTGCCGGTCCAAATACAATATTACAGGGAAATATTATTGGAACTGATATTAGCGGTATGCAAAATCACGGATGTTCTGCCGAAGCAGTTTATGTACAAAGCCAATGGCTTGCTGCTGATAATTGTATTATAGGCGGCAGCGGGCAAAATGGGAGCAACGTAATTGCTAATAGTGGTTGGTCGGGTATAACAATTGACAACGCAAAATATAATAAGATTACCCGCAACCGGATATATGATAACAGCGGAGGAATAAATTTAATACTTATAGCAGGCCCGCCAACCTGGGGCAATGAGGGAAAGCCGGCACCTGTTATTGATACATTAACTCCGGCAGGTGTTTTATCAGGAACTTCACAACCAAATGATATAATTGAAATCTTCGGCAGTACAGGTTCGCAGAATGCAAACGAATATGTTACTGTAACAACAGCCAATAGCTTTGGCAACTGGAGTGCAGTAATGACAAATTACAACTTGCCATATTTTATCGCCACTGCTACTGCTCCTGCTAATAATACTTCGGAGTTCAGCAATGCATTTGAAATTACATTTTTGCCAATACCCCCTCTTTCTGTTTCTGTTACTACCAACGATGCTACCTGTAATGGCGCTTCAAACGGAACAGCAGGTGCAATGGTATCAGGTGGAGTTCCACCATACACTTATCAATGGAGTAACGGGCAAACAACCCAAAACATTACAGGTCTGACAGCAGGAACTTATTCATTGGTTGTTACCGATAGTTTAAATAATTCTGTTTCCGAAATTATTACTATCAATGAGCCGGCAATAGACACACTCGTAAATCCTGCCGCATGCAGCGAACTTTTTATTTCAGAATATGTTGAAGGTGCAACACACAATACGGCTCTTGAATTTTACAATCCTTCGGAAGATACCATTTTACTAATAAATTATTTTGTGCGGGTGTTTATGAATGGTGCACCCACTCCTTTAATACAACAATTGGTAGGATTACTTGCACCCAAGCAAACACACGTTATTGCTAATCCCAATGCTAATGCAGCAATACTCGCTATAGCAGAGCAAACCTCTAACAAAATCAACTTCAACGGAGATGACGCTATTCAACTCGTAAAATGCTTAGACAACATCTACATTAATATAGACAGCATTGAAGGACTTGGGCAAAACCCACACGCTATTTTTGATACCCTTGAGCTTGACACCCTTGACCAGATAGGCATTCCCAATGTAACTCCCGGTAACGGCGGCTGGTCAGTAGGTAACAACGGTTCAACAAAAAACTCAACTCTCATTCGTAATTTTGGTGTTTCTTCCGGTCAATCCGATTGGGACTGCGGACAAGAGCAATGGAGTACTTTGCAACAGGATGATGTAAGTGATTTAGGGCAGCATCAGAATAAATGTAGTAAAGGCGTGCATGAAATTTATTTTGAATTTGCAAACCCCGCAGAGATTGATTCTGCAGGCAAAAAATATCTTTTATTTGATATACTCGTCAGCGCCAATGACGATACTACTTACATTCATAACACTGCCTTACATTTGAAATACGACACGGCTGCTTTTGGAATTAATATCGCTAGTAATGTAAAAATTACTTTAACAAAAGGGACATCCTTTAATGTACCTACATATCAAAACCCGAGTGTAATGGATGATGCTCCTAATATTGTTAGAATATTTATGGGACTTGATCCTTCGCAAACATCATGGAACAGAGTTAATATAACTCCCAGTTCAATTGTTTTTTATCATGTTAAAATGGAAATAAAGAATTGTAACCAAAACAGTGGCATTAAATATGATTCTCAACAATATTATCCTTATAATTACTCATATTTTACATATAATCCTACTACAACCTTCAGCGCTCCTGCTTACTTATACGATACATTGATTTTTACTAATGATTTGAACCTGTTGTTATGCCAAATGAATATTTTTAGTTTTACACCAAAAGTTTATCCCGGAACGTATTACAATGGAACTACCGATAATAATTGGGAAATGGTTATTACTGGCATTGGTTTTGGTGCAGCAAGAGGTAACGGGAATGTTTGGTTTATGAATGCAAATGACCCTGAAAATACAGATATAACAAAAAAATATACTCTTTTAAATGGTAATGATTTTGAGTTATGGACTGATAATGAAATTCGCATCAGAATGCCTTCCTTGATAGATACTTCAATCTATCCGCTAACAAATCCGCGAATACCAGGCAGCGGGCAGTTTTATATTAAAACTGATTCAGGCGATTCTTTAATGAGTAGTACTCCCGTTGAAATGCCTTATGCAATTACTAACTGGAACTATATAGGAAAGCAAAGAATGCAACAGGCAAATATAGCAAACATTTCGACTGGAATTATTTTTAAACTTAGCGAAAATATTATAAACGATCCCAACCCTATGGTACAGGTAGCTGTAAAACGTGCTGTGTATGAATGGGCTTGCAGGGTTCAGGTAAATTTTATAGTTGATTCAATTCCGACTTTAATAGATACAAGTGCCGTGGATGGCGTTAATGTTATACATTTTGTAAATTCGTTTCCAAATAATGATACTACGACTTTAGCAAGAACAAGTATTTCACAAAGCAGTTGTTTAGATACAAATAATGTACGAATATTTTTTCCAACAGATATTGATATTGCAATTTTAAAAGACCCGACAACTATTCCGGGTGGTGCAAGCTGGTATTTTGATACTTCCGGTACCGACTTACCTCCGAATCGGCTTGATTTTTATGAGGTTGCACAGCACGAAGTAGGACATGGTGTTCTTCTTAAACATGTTATTGACACATATTCTCTTTTGTATTGGACCCCCAGATTTAATCCAACATCAATAATTCCAGATTATATGAGGCGTTATCCAATTGCAAACGATGTATATGGAGGAGAAGATGTTGTAGCAAAGAGTATATCCATTGTTTTTGATACTGCTCATTGTGGAACATTTCATGCCACTACCGTTGATTTTTCAAGGATACCCTGTGGACAGAATTCTGTTGCAATAATTGGAAACGACAGAATTAATAATTTTAACATTTATCCTAATCCATTTAGCGATGATGGTTTTTATATTTCATATCAGGTTAATAAAAATTCTTTTATACAAATAAATATCATTGATTTTAATGGAAGAAAAATACAACAATCTGCTCTTATTAAACAATCTAAAGGAATTTACAACGAACATATTGAAACAAATAACCTTAAACAAGGTATATATTTTGTTGTAATAAACATTAACGGAAAAATGCAGACTTTTAAACTGATTAAATTGTAATTAATTTTAATAAAACCAAATATTATGAAAAAGCTCATAATTTTAATTATCGCATTGTCCTGCTATACGGTAGTAAAGTCGCAAACAAAAATACCATGGACAGAAAGGCATACAGAAGGTATGATGAACGGAACACCATATATTTTTGAAGGTGAAGTTATTGATACTATGTATTATAA
>MENF01000038.1 GCA_001769035.1 Bacteroidetes bacterium GWA2_32_17 | reverse complement strand
TTATGGTTTTTTATTATTAGGTGAATTAAAAATATATTTATATTTGTTGCTGAGTAGTAACTAAATTTTAATTAATTTTTATATGGATTCTAAGTATTCACAAAGAATAAATGATGTGTTAAATTACAGTCGTGAAGAAGCAGTAAGGCTTGGTAATGAAGTAGTTGGCACAGAACATCTTTTCCTTGGATTATTAAGAGATGGCGAAGGTATTGCAATTGATATTCTTATTTCGTTAGGTGTTAATTTAACAGAAATTCGAAAGTTAATTGAGAAGAAAATTAAAGCTAACGACGCTTTAAAAATGTCGGAAGTTGATAATTTACCATTAACAAAACACGTTGAAAGAGTTTTAAAGTTAGTTTATTTAGAAGCAAAATCTTTAAAAAACTCTGTAATTGATACAGGTCATTTGTTATTGGCTATTTTAAAGGACGATAATTCATTTATTCCACCTTTGTTAGAAGAATATAATATTGATTACCCAACGGTTAAAGGGATATTAATGGGCGAAACTCCAAAAGATAAATCAGATGATTCTTATGGAGATGATGATGACCGCTCAAGTTTTGGGGCTAGCAAACCTAATCCTAGTAGTAAATCATCATCGGAAACTCCGGTATTAGACAATTTTGGGATTGATTTAACAAAAGCCGCAGAAGAAAGTCGTTTAGACCCTATTACCGGCAGAGAATTAGAAATAGAACGATTAGCTCAGATTTTAAGCAGGCGTAAAAAGAATAACCCTATATTAATAGGTGAACCAGGTGTTGGTAAGTCAGCAATTGTTGAAGGATTAGCACTTCGAATAGTTCAACGAAAAGTTTCAAGAATTTTATTTGGTAAACGAGTTGTAACATTAGATTTAGCATCAATAGTTGCTGGAACAAAATATCGTGGACAATTTGAAGAAAGAGTGAAAGCTATTCTGAATGAATTGTCAAAAAATCATAATGTTATTCTTTTTATTGATGAAATTCATACTATCGTTGGTGCTGGTGGAGCGAGTGGCTCGTTAGATGCTGCTAATATGTTAAAACCAGCGTTAGCTCGTGGCGAAATACAATGTATTGGAGCCACAACTTTAGACGAATACAGACAATATATTGAAAAAGATGGAGCTTTAGAACGTCGCTTTCAAAAAATTATGGTTGAGCCAACTTCAGAAGAAGAAACTTATGAGATATTAAATAACATTAAAGAAAGATACGAAGACCATCACAATGTAATTTACACCAATGATGCAATAAAAGCTTGTGTTAAATTAACTAACAGATATATAACAGATCGCCACTTGCCCGATAAAGCTATTGATGCACTTGATGAATCTGGTTCCCGTGTTCATATTTCGAATATTCATGTGCCTGAAACAATACTTGATTTAGAAAAGAAAATAGATACAATTAAAAAAGAAAAAGTCGGTTCTGTTAAAAATCAAAATTTTGAACTTGCAGCAAATCTTCGCGACCAGGAAAAACGCTTATTAGAAGCCGTTGAAACTGAAAAAAACAAATGGGAAAAAGATATGAATGCTCACCGTCAAACAGTTACCGAAGATAATGTTGCTGAAGTTGTTGCTATGCAAACCGGTGTGCCAGTTCAAAGAATTGCCCAAGCTGAAGGACAACGTTTACTGAAAATGCTTGATGAAATAAGGAGAAAAGTTATTGGACAAGATGAAGCTATTACAAAGGTAGTAAAAGCAATCCAAAGAAACCGAGCCGGATTAAAAGACCCGAATAAACCAATCGGAACATTCGTTTTTCTTGGACCTACCGGCGTTGGAAAAACTCAATTGGCTAAAGTCCTTGCCGAATATTTGTTTGACAACCCTGATAATTTAATCAGAATTGACATGAGCGAATACATGGAGAAATTTTCGGTTTCGCGTTTAGTAGGAGCTCCTCCGGGTTATGTTGGCTACGAAGAGGGTGGACAATTAACCGAAAAAGTTCGCCGTCGCCCTTATTCAGTGGTACTTTTAGACGAAATCGAGAAAGCACATCCCGATGTGTTCCATATTTTACTTCAGGTTTTAGATGAAGGCAGATTAACCGATAGTTTAGGACGAAGAATTGACTTTAGAAATACTATTATTATAATGACTTCTAATATTGGAACCCGCCAGTTATCAGAGTATGGAAGAGGTGTTGGCTTTGAAACGTCTGCAAAAAAAGATACTTTTAATGACCATGCAAAAGGTATTATTGAAAATGCACTTAAAAAAACTTTTGCACCTGAATTTTTAAATAGAATTGATGATGTTGTTATGTTTAATTCACTTGAACGTGAACATATACACCAAATTATTGATATTGAACTTAAAGGATTATTCCAAAGAGTTAAAATTATGGGGTACGAATTAAAAATTTCTGCTCAGGCAAAAGATTATATTTCCGAACTTGGTTTTGATGTACAGTTTGGTGCACGTCCACTAAAAAGAGCACTTCAAAAATATCTTGAAGACCCAATGGCAGAAATAATAATTAAAAATACCCCCCAACCAAACGATGTGATTATAGTTGGCTTTAATAAAAAAACAGAGTCTATAACTATTAAAATTCAAAACAAAAATAATGCTGTTAATGAAACTAAAGAAGAATAAAAAGTTTACAGTTCATTGTTTAGAAAAAGTTTAATGTTCACTGCTTACTGTTCATTGTTCAAAAATGTTCATTGTTTATATTTCGCTGAAAATAATTTTTTAAATTCATCTTTTTTGTTTTTTGACACATTAAGGGTGTCTTTGTTACTCATTACAACTTGCGGTGCATTACCCTTTATGTACTTTTCTACGTGATTAATATTAATAAGGTATGATTGATGTATTCTGAAAAAATTATTGCACTTTAGTTGCTCAACAAACTGTCCGATTGTTTTACTAACTAACTTGGTTACGTTATTTATCAATATGAACTTAGTATAATTTCTGTCAGCTTCGCAATAGATAATGTCAGACAATTTTACGATATCAAAACCGTGAAGCGTGGGTAATACAATTTTATTTTGCTCATTGTTCGGACTCGAATAATTTTCAATAAACACTTTCAAATATTCACTAAAATTACTTTCTTTCTTTTTGTTTTTATACTTTTCAACTGCTTGTTTTAATTCATCCGAATCAATTGGTTTTAATAAATAATCGAGTGCACTTAATTTAAGAGCTTTTAAAGCATATTCGTTATGTGCAGTTGTAAATATTATCTCGAAATTTATTTTTTCAAAACCGCTTATTAATTCAAAAGCATTGCTGTTGGCAATAATAATATCAAGAAAAACTAAATCCGGTTGTGTGTTTTTTATTAATTCTATCCCCGATTTAACAGTTTCGGAAGTTCCTATTATATGAATGTCGTCAAAATAATTGGTAAGTTTTTGTTGAAGTAACTCAATGCAGTTTTTTTCGTCGTCAATTATTACAGTTTTAATCATATTTCTTTAAGATAAATTTATTTTTACTTCTACTCTTGTTCCCGATGGTTTTTCGCTTGCATCAAACAAGTCAATTATATTTACAGTTGAATTACGTGTTAATTCAACTCTTTTTTTTGTATTTTGCAAGCCTGTTTTATTATGTTTATCATTTACATTTGACTCCAATTTTTCTGCATTATTTCGCCCAACGCCGTTATCTTCAATAATGCAAAATAAACAATTATTATCAGTTAAAGAAAATTCAATATTAATTAACCCGTCTTTTGACTCTTTGTGAGAAACACCGTGCCAAATTGCATTTTCAACATAAGGCTGAATTAACATTATCGGTATTTCAATGTTTTCGGCATTACCGACAGAATCTGAATTTATAGCATATTCAAATTTATTGCTTAATCTTAACTTTTCCAAATCTAAATAAAGCTTCAACATCTTTATCTCATCAACAAGTTTTATTTTCGCTTCTTTACTCGAATTTAAAATCAGTCGTATTAATTGAGCAAATTTTGTAAAATACCTGTCAGCATTTTCAGCATCGTTTTTCAGTACAAAGTTTTGAATAGAGCTTAATGCATTGAAAATAAAATGTGGATTCATTTGTGCTCTTAATGCTTTTATTTCAAGCTCTGCCAATTGCTTTTCTGTTTTGTTTTTCTTTTTTACAGACAATACGCGTATGTGTATTATTCCCCAAACAACAGCTATTGCAATAAATATTAATATTAATAAAAACCACCAGGTATTCCAAAATGGAGGCTTAATATTAAATTCAATAAATGCCGGCTTGCTGCTCCAAAACCCGTCTTCATTTTGAGAATAGACAATAAATTTGTAATTTTTGGGTGGAAGATTAATAAATTCGACAAAATTATTCTTTGTAAAAACCCAGTTATTATTTAGTCCTTCTAATTTGAATTTATATGATATATTATCAGCGCTTTTATAACTTATACCAATATATCCGATATAAATTTGATTTTCGGAATAAAATAAATTTTTTATTTGAGCAAAATCACGGCTCATGCTATTCACTTTAACTTCTGTAATGTATATAAGAGGGGGAATATCGTTTACTTTTACTTTTTTGTAATTAAAAAAGGATAATCCCTTGTTTGAAGCAATATAAATTGTGTCTTTTATTCTTATAATCTGTTTTATTTGATTCGAAATCAAACCGTTGTTTATTGTGTATCGTTCAACACTATAATTATTACTCTTATTCTTTATTATTTTATTTAGCCCTTTGTTTGTTCCAACCCATACTACATTATCAACTGAATCTATGTAAATAGAAGTACAGGTATTACTTAATAAGCCGTTTTCTTCAGTAATATGGTAAAAACAAGAGTCTTTAAAAACCACAAGCCCTTTTCCGTTTGTTGCTACCCAGTAATAATTGTTATTGTCTTTTTTTATTTCGATTATTCTCGTATTCAAATTTTTATCCTGTAAACTGTAATTTGTTAATTTATTATTCTCATAACGCCAAAGTCCATGGTAGTTGCCTATCCATATAATATTGCGGTCAGGGTAAAGACAACCAATTCTGATACCCTGACTAATCGTATAATGAGCACCGTCAATACTATATGTATATATTTCCGTAATAGTGCCTATTAAAATATTCCCATTTGTTTTATTTTCTTCTATTGATTTTAATCCACCTGATAATACTATGCTTTTAACGATTCTATTATTATTACAAATATCGTAGTAATATTTATGGTTGTTTTTTCTATAACAAATCCATATATTATTATTTACCTGCCTTTTTAATGCCACTATACTTTCAATTTCTTTTACGTTAAAATTGTAATTTGTGAGCTTTCCTTTATAAAGAATATTAATACAACCATTGCTTAACCCGATAATAAGCGAATCTCCCAGAGTTTCCATGCAATTAATTTTATTATCCGAAAAATTTTCGGCAGCAGTATATGATTTGAATTCTTGTGAAGGTAAAAAGAAAATACCATCATCTATCGTTGTAAACCAAAGGTTGCCTTCTCTGTCTTGCATAAAATCCACAGTCTTGCCATTAAAATATTTTATAGGTTTATTTTTGTCTATTTTTCCGTCTTTATAATAATAAATACCATCATTATATGTGCTAATCCATATATTACCTTCTTTATCTTCAGATAGATCGCTGATAACGAAAGGAAATATAGTTTTATAAATAATATTTTTATTGAAGAGTACCAATTTATTGTAATTTGCAAAAAGAAAATTATTGTTCTTTAATTTTATTAAAACTGGTTTAGACGATTCTTCTTGTCCGGTAAACAATAGCAACTTTTTGTTTTTATTGATAAACCATTGAGTTTTATCAGAATCATAATATTGAAACCAGTAAATTGAATCTTTTACTACACAAAAAAATTTATTTATAAATTTTGTAACTCTCTTTTGGGTGTCAATTTTTACTACTTCTTTTGGTGTGTAACCTACAAACAAATTTTGTTGTTTATCGGTATAAATGGAAGTTGTTATTCCTAACTTTCCCTTATTCAAATCAATCAAATAATTCAGCGGATATTGAACAACCTTGTTATTTATTATATATGCCAATTTCCCTGAAAATGATCTTAACCAGATTCGTCCCATCCAGTCTTCATAGAATTGAAAAACAGTATTATCAACCAGCCCTTCGTTAATAGTATAGTTTTTAAAAGTTATTCCATCAAAACGGCTAATACCCATTTCGGTAGCAAACCACATATAACCTTTCGAGTCTTGAAATGCACTGTAAACAACATTACATGGGAGTCCGTTTTCGTCGGTAAAATGTTTAAAATTATAATGCTGTGAAAATGATTGCAGATTTATTAACAAAATAAAAATGAAGGAGCAGGTTTTTTTCATCCGAATATTTTAAAATTGTAAAAGTAAATAATAAATAATTGAATAATGATAATTTTTAATAGGCGAAAATCAATAAACAATTTTTTAAGTCCTAATGATAATTCAAACAAGTATTTTATCCTTAAAAAGTAGCTGAATGATAAATGTAGCTTTTAATATTATTTATTGTATATATTTTTACAAGATTAATAGTAAAAAGTTGATTTAAAAATGATAATAAACAATAACAGATAATTTGAAGCCTTTTATTACCATACTGTTTATTCTGTTCTTCCTCCCTTCCCTAATGCACCTTCCCTTTGGGAAGTGCCTGTCCCGCTTTTGCGGGAATTTAGGATGGGCTTCTTGTTTCGCCCAACCCCGTTTAATTTTAAATAACAATATATATGTAAATATCCGTAATAGTGCTTATCTTATTATTAATAACAGTGCAGCCAATGCCATTACCACGCTTGGTACCGGAGGAAATATTATATCCGAAAGCGAACTTAACAGAATAAAATGGAATATCGAAACTGCAACAGGTACCTATATTGTTCCGTTTACAAAATCGCCCGGAAATAAAATACCTGTTACTGTGAATATAAATACGGCAGGTGCAGGTAGCGGTAGTATTTTATTTTCTACATACAGCGGAAGCACTTGGGATAATAATACATATAAGCCGAGTGATGTTGCAAATATGGGTAATATTTCCGGTTCAAACAACTCGGCTTATGTAATTGACCGTTTCTGGCTTATTGATGCAATAAGTTACACCACAAAACCAACTGCCACTTTTGCGTTTACATACCTCGATGCCGAATGGGCTGCTAATGGAGGTAATACCATTACAGAATCAAATCTTGGAGCACAACGATTTAATTCTACAATCGGTACATGGTGGGGATACAATCCACAAGGAACAATCAATACTGGTTCAAATACTGTTACCACAGTACCTGTTATACCTGCAAATTTTTTCCGCTCATGGACATTAACAGATAACAGTTCACCATTGCCCATAGAGTTGCTTTACTATACTGCCATTCTTAATCCGGAAAAAAAAGTTTTAAACCAGTGGGCTACAGCTTCAGAAATAAACAACGACTACTTTGTTGTAGAGCGTACTATTGACGGTATTAAATACGAATTTGTTGGCAAGGTAAACGGAGCTGGCAACAGTAACAGCACACTTTATTATTCAGCCACTGACCCTGACCCATATCATGGCGTATCTTATTATCGTCTTAAACAGGTTGATTTTGATGGCTCATACACATACTCACAGTTAGTACCTGTTAATTTGGAGAACCTCGAAATAATAATAATTTACCCAAATCCCGCATCAGATTACTTCGACTATCTCGTTGGCAGTTCCCAGGCAGACATTGTAACCATTACAGTAATAAATACATTAGGACAAACTGTTATTAAAACCGAAGAAAACATAGACAAGGGAATAACTAAAAAACGATTGAATGTTTCGTCATTGGCAAATGGTACTTATATGTTAATAATAACTACCGCTAAAATGAAAAAAACACAAAAACAATTTATAATAAAATGAAAAAGCCCGAAATAAATAGAACAATGAACAATGAAATAAAAATGTCTGAACTATTCCCGAAGCTTCGGGATTATAAGATTAAAGGAATGTTGGGATGGCAAATGATGATGTTATGCTTCGAACAGGGGATTCCCGCCTGCGCGGGAATGACGGCTTATGGTAGGATTTATGGCTGTGGTACTCGAACATGACCCGTCTGACCGCTTGGAGCGGTCAGACGGGTACGGTGAGTATGCTCATCATCTAATCCTAAAAATCCTAGTTCAGACAGTTAACAATGAACATAGAACAATAAACTTTTTTAAACAGTAATAAATTTACATTAAATTTTAAACATTATGAAAAAGAAAAATCTATCCTTCGTAATAGCACTTTGTGCAACATTCTTCGTCCCTTCCCTTTTGCAAGTCCTTCCCTTTGGGAAGGATTTAGGATGGGCTTCCTGTTTTGCCCAAAACATCGGTATAAACTCCACGGGTGCAGCGCCCAATACTTCAGCATTATTAGATTTAGATGCTTCTCCTGGTAATGATAAAGGGCTGCTTATTCCTCGTATAACTACCGCCCAGCGCGATGCCATTTCAAGCCCTGCCGAAGCACTGTTGATTTTTAACACAGACACAAAATGTTTTAATGTGTATAAAAATAGCGCATGGTGGGAATTATGCGGAACATGTACTCCAAACCCTACAACTGCAAATGCCGGAGCAGACCAGTTAAATGTTGCAGG
>MENF01000037.1 GCA_001769035.1 Bacteroidetes bacterium GWA2_32_17 | reverse complement strand
AATTGCCTCATTATGCCTCAATTAATAAAGTGCTTTTGGGGGAAGTTATTTTGAAAATCTTACTTAATATAGAATTTTAAAAAATAATTACAATGAAAACAAATTTTAATCTTTTATTTATTATTGCTTTATTGGCAATTCTCGTTCAAGGTTGTGTTCCTTCACCGGACGTTAATATAAACATTAAAAATGATAGCTTGTTAATTGATACTACAATATCTTCAGCTAATATGGTTAAGCATTCCATAGAAACCGTGAAAGCAAATTATATAGTAGCAAAAATAATTTTTCCTGCAGGCAAGATTCGTATTGAGCCAGGTAAAACAAATCTTATGAATGGTAGTTTTAAATTTACTAATAACGATTGGAAACCGGAAATATCCTATACCGAAACCGGAGATACTGGAAAAATAACAATAGAACCAAAGAAAAGAATAGACGATATAAATTTTAACGACTCAGATACTTGTCGCTGGTTTATTGATTTAAACCCCGAAAAAAAATATGATATTGACATGCAAATTGGAGCATGCAAAGGAGATTTAAACTTTGAAGGGTTTATGATTCAGAATTTCAATATTGAATTAGGAGCAGGTAAAATTAATATTAATCTTAAAAACACTTCTGTTCCAAATGTGGTAATCAGTGTAGGAGCAGGAAAAGCAACAGTTGATTTAACCGGAACATGGAATAATAACCTTAAAGCAAACATTGCCGGAGGAGTTGGAGAAATTGAAATTCATCTGCCTAAAGATGTTGGCGTAAAAGCTGAAGTTAACGGTTTACTGGGCAGAGTTGATGCTGAAGGTTTTACTAAAAGGCATAATACATATTCAAACAGCAATTTGGAAAAGACAAAATATATACTCGACTTGAATATAGATGGTGCAATAGGTAAGGTGAAACTTGTTTTAGAGTAATACCATTATTAGAGTCTGATTAGTGGAAAACCATTAAATGTATCGCTAAAAATACAAGGCTACTGTTATTAACTGATGTTACGCAGAATTTATTTTGCCACGAATTGCACAAATTTAATAGAAAAAAGATGTTAAGTTCGGGTATAAGTCAATTATCTATTTAGTGTCTGTCTATAAACTCAGTGTCTGATTCATAATGTTCGAGTTTGAGGCTTGCGAAGTTTTGAAAATCAAGGAGTTTACTTATGTAAATGACTGTTTTCAAAACAAACATAACGAAAAAATCGGACATTATGGACAGACACTATTTAGTTAGTCATGGCGGACTCGACCAGCCATCTCAACAAAGAACTAAAAACTCAAGTCTTTCCCGCTCGCATCTTGCGAATGGGTTTTACATTTGCCTTTGGCATTTTTATTCTCCCGTTTCCAACTTTTCAAATTCTTTTCGCGTGCAATAGCTTCTTCTATTGTATGAAAGCCTCGAAATATACCAATTTATTGCAATTGTATTTTGCAGTGAATGAATGAGGAAATTTTTTGTTCTTATGGGGACTTCTAAAAATATGCTATACATTTACGTCATTCCTGCGAAAGCAGGAACTAAGCGAAGCGTTCTCACGAAGCAATAGCGAGTAATCTCCTTTAAAATAGAGTGATATGAAATGGCAGGTCAAGCCTGCCATAACGTGTACCCGAACTTAACCATTTTTAAACAATTTACTTAATTTTACAAATTACAGCAAATAAAAATAATAGTTATATTTGTGCATTAATCAAAAATTATTAATTAAAAAATAAATCTATGAAAAAAAATTTACTATTGTTCATTTCCGTTGCCATTTCATTCAATATGATGGCACAGAACAGAATTCAGGTGCCGTCAAATATAAGGAATATTTCACTTAAAAAATCAATGCACTTTCAAGATGATTACGTACCCGCTCAAGGCGAAAATCCTTATGTGTTTACAGGTACAAAATCTTTATATGAGTTTCAACTTGGTACAACCCAGTATGATTTGCAAAGTAATGTTACAGTTGACCACAGAATTTATTTGTATTCAGATGGTACAATTGGTGCAGTTTGGACTCTTGGAACTAATCCAACTTCTTATCCCGAGCGTGGAACAGGGTATAATTATTTTGATGGTACAAGTTGGGGACCCGAACCAACCGCAAGAATTGAACCATATAGAACAGGTTGGCCATCATATAGTCACCTTGGAGCAAATGGCGAAGTTGTAATTTCGCATGATTTTACTTCAACATTGCATATTTTAACGCGTGCAACAAAGGGCACAGGTGCATGGACAGTTGCATCACTTCCAGCACCATCTGGTTTGGTTCCATCATGGCCACGTGTTTGCGTTTCTGGTGACACTATTCACATATTAGCATCAAGTAATAATGCATATTTAGGTCAAACTTTCCCTCTTGTTTATTATCGTTCGCAAGATGCAGGTGTTACATGGAATATTCAGGCACAAATTCCTGCCGGGCTTTCACCAGCCGATGGTTTTACGCAAGGTTCCGGTGCTGATGTTTATTCATGGGCAGAACCTGTAGGAAATACTCTTGCTTATATAGTTGGTGATGGATGGACTAACCTTTCACTTATGAAATCAATTGATGGTGGTAATAACTGGACAAAAACTATTATTTTTCAACATCCTTTTCCCGACTTCACAGAAGCAACAGATATCGTAGGCGATGGCGTTCTTAATCTTGATACTCCTTATGTATGTGATGGGCATCATGCAGTTTCTTTAGATGCTGCCGGTAATGCTCACGTAGCTTTTGGTGTTATGAGAGTTATGAATGCAGATACAACTGATGCCCAAACTTCATACTTCCCTGCTGTTGACGGTTTGGCTTATTGGAAAGAAGGCGACCCTACTTTTTCCGGGATAAATGATTTAAATCCGGATAATCTTTATGCTACCGGAAAACTTATTGCATGGGTACAGGATCGTAATGGAGACGGTGTGGTTTTTGATAACTATCAGTCTTCCTATACATTTCCTTATTATGGCGCAGGTGGTTTAACATCGCAACCACAAATTTCAATTGATGCTAATGGCGATATGTATGTTGTTTATGTCAGCACTTGTGAAAATATGATTACCGGTGCAGGTGAGTATTTTAACCACATTTGGGGAAGAAAATACTATGCATCAATTGGTCAATGGGAAGAAATTGTTGAGCTTCTTGCAAGTCCCGACCCGACTGATTATGACGGAATAGAAATGGTTTTCCCTTCTTTATCAAAAACAATGGATAATCAATTGCACATTACTTATCAATTAGATTATGAACCGGGTGTTAGCCTAACTACAGGTGAAGTAGCAGCCAGTATTAACTCCATGATATATTTAACAGTTGATAAACTATTTGTTAATATTCACGAAGTTAATTTGAGTAGTGGTAATGTAAATATTTTCCCTAACCCTGTTGTAAATAATATGTCTGTAACATTTACAAAATCCTCCGACGTTGTAATGAATATTTATAATTCTTTGGGGGCTTTAGTAATGAGCAATAAATTCTATGTAAATAAAGGCGATGTAAAAGATTTTAACATCAGCAATTTATCTTCAGGTATTTATATGGTTAAAATACAAACTGCTGAAGGAACTTATACAAATAAAATTATTAAAAATTAATTTTTTAGACCTGACAGGTTTAAAAAAAACATGTTAGGTCTTTGTTATATCTTGGTTCGTAAGGACACTCATCAAAGCGTAAATAATAATTGATTTGTACCATATAATCCGAGGAATTAACAAAATAAAAAATACCATGAAAAATCATGGTATTTTTTATTGTAAATATTTATAATAAATTATTATAATTTCTTTTTTACTTCAGTTTCTTTAAATGCTTCAACAATATCACCTTCATTAATATCATTAAAACGTTCAATATTTAAACCACATTCTAAGCCTGAGGCAACATCTTTAACATCTTCTTTGAAACGTTTAAGTGAGCCAAGTTCGCCAGTAAAAACAACAATACCATCGCGTATAACGCGAATTTTTGAAGTGCGATAAATTTTACCTTCGTTTACCATACAGCCTGCAACAGTACCAACTTTTCCAATTTTAAATACCTGACGAATTTCGGCAGAACCAATAATTTCTTCTTTAATTACAGGCGAAAGCATACCTTCCATTGCCTGTTTAATTTCATCAATTGCATCGTAAATAATAGAATATAATCTGATTTGGATTTCTTCTTTTTCGGCAAGTTTACGTGCGTTTACAGAAGGGCGAACCTGAAATCCGATAATTACAGCATTTGAAGCGGCAGCTAACATTATATCCGATTCAGAAATCTGACCAACAGCTTTATGAATAACATTAACCTGAATTTCTTCGTTGCTTAGTTTTATTAATGAATCGCTTAATGCTTCAATTGAACCATCAACATCGCCTTTAACAATAACATTAAGTTCTTTAAAGTTTCCAATAGCTAAACGACGCCCAATTTCTTCGAGTGTAATATGTTTTTGAGTACGTAATCCTTGTTCACGAATAATTTGCGAACGTTTATTGGCAGTTTCTCTTGCAATTTGTTCCGTTTTAACTACGTTAAATTTATCACCTGCCTGAGGAGCTCCATTAAGTCCTAAAATTTGCACCGGCAACGATGGTCCGGCTTCGGTAAGTTTCTGATTACGTTCGTTAAACATAGCTTTTATTTTTCCATGATACGAGCCAGCGAGAACTATATCGCCAACGTGCAAAGTACCGTTATTAACAAGTAAATTTGAAACATAACCACGACCTTTATCGAGCGACGATTCAATAACAACACCAACTGCATCGCGGTTTGGGTTTGCTTTTAAATCGAGCAAATCGGCTTCGAGAATAACTTTATCGAGCAATAAATTTACATTTGTTCCTGGTTTTGCAGCTATTTCCTGTGATTGATATTTACCACCCCACTCTTCAACCAACAAATTCATGCTCGATAATTCTTCACGAATTTTATCGGAGTTTGCTCCTGGCTTATCAATTTTATTTATTGCAAAAACCATAGGAACATTAGCGGCTTGAGCATGATTAATAGCTTCAACGGTTTGAGGTTTAACGCCATCGTCGGCAGCAATAACAATAATTACAACATCGGTAAGTTGAGCACCACGGGCTCGCATTGCAGTGAATGCTTCGTGACCGGGAGTATCGAGGAAAGTAATTATTCTTCCACTTACATGTTTAACACTGTAAGCTCCAATATGTTGAGTTATTCCTCCAGCTTCGCCAGCTACAACATTTGTATTTCTTATGTAATCGAGAAGTTTAGTTTTACCATGGTCAACATGTCCCATTACTGTAATAATTGGTGGGCGGGGATTTAAATCTTCGGGGTTGTCGGTTTCGATTTCAATCATATCCGATTGAACTTCAACAGTAATAAATTCTATTTTGTAACCAAACTCATCTGCAATAACCGAAAGCGATTCGGCATCTAATCGTTGGTTAATTGATACAAAGAGTCCAAGATTCATACAGGTTGCAATTACCTCATTAGCAGGAACATTCATAAGGGTTGCAAGTTCGTTTACAGAAACAAATTCTGTAATTTTTAATATGTTTTTATCTTTTTCCTGCTGGTCAATTTCATCCTGTAATTTTTGGTTGACAGCTTCGCGTTTTTCGCGGCGATATTTTGATGTTGTAGTTTTCCCTTTGCCAGTTGCCATAGTAGCTAAAGTGTCCTTAATAGAACGGTCAACTTCAACGTTATCAATTTCGTTACGAATATGTCGTTTTTTCCCTTTTCCCTTAAAATATGATGGTTTAGTGAGAGTAGAAGGAGTAGTTTTATTCTCTATTTCGTCGGTTTTAACTAAAATTCTTTTACGTTTTTTCTTATGTTTATCGTTTGGGTTATAATCGGCAGATGAACCAGCGGGTTGTCTTTTTTTATCTAGGTTTTGATTCGAATCATCGTTTATCTCTATTTTTCCTAATATTTTTGGGTCGTTGAGTTTTGTTGTATTTGTTCTGTATAATTGTTCGTCTTTTTTCTCGTGTAATTTGTTTTTTTGTACTCTCTTTTTTGAAAATACATTTTCTTTAATTTTTGATGTTTCTTCTTGTTTCTTTATTTTTTTTAATTCTTTTTCTCTTTGTTTTTCTTTTTTTGTTTTTCGGTCGGGTTTTGTTTTTTGATTTATGCTTGCTAAATCTAGTTTCCCAATAATTTTAATATTATTTTCAATATTATTAATTTTAGTTGCGTAAATTTCAGTTTCTTTTTTTGTCTCGATTTCGGGTTCTTCTTCTTCAATAATTTTTTCTATTTCGAACTCATGAGTCTTTTCTTTTACAATTGTAAGTTCATCTATTGGAGTTTCTTTAGATTTTTTAGTTTTAGGTTTATTAGCTGTTTTTAAGTCTATTTTGCCTACAATTTTAATTTGAGATTCTACAGGTTTTTTACTATTATCTTTAATGATTAACTCATTCTGTTCAATAACGTCATTCTCAATTTCTGTTTCTTCTTCCTCTTCTTCTATTTTATTGTTTTTTTTATTAATATCATCAATAGATATGGTTGTGTTACGTTCGTTAATTTTGAGACTAATTTCAGCCGATTTCTTTTTAATGCTACTATCAATGTTGAACTCAACAAGAAGTGTATCGTACATTTCCTGCGATATTTTTGCATTAGGATTAGTTTCAACTTTGTATCCTTTTTTGTTTAAAAAGTCAACAATGGTCGGAAGTCCAACGTTCAACTCCTTAACAACTTTATTTAATCGCATTTCCTTAATTTCTACTGTCATATTCGGCAATTTATTCTCTAAAAATCGTATAAATATAAAAATAATTTATTCAAATTCTGCTTTAATAATGTTAACAACATTAACAATTGTTTCTTCCTCGAGGTCGGTTCTACGAACGAGTTCTTCGGTACTTTGATTTAAAATACTTTTTGCAGTATCGCAACCAATTTTTTTAAATTCATCAATAACCCATGATTCAATTTCATCTGAAAATTCGTCTAAATCAACATCTTCGTCGTCTTCCTGAATATTTCTGTAAACATCAATTTCGTATCCTGTAAGTTGGCTTGCTAATCGTATATTTAACCCACCTTTACCAATTGCGAGCGATACCTGGTCGGGGTCTAAATATACCTCTACTCTTTTATCGTTATCAACAATTTTTATTTCGGTAATTTTTGCAGGGCTTAATGCTCTTTGTATAAACAAATTAGTGTTGTTTGTATAATTGATAACGTCAATATTTTCATTTTTTAATTCGCGAACTATTCCGTGAATACGGCTGCCTTTCATGCCTACGCATGCACCAACTGGGTCAATTCTATCGTCGTAAGATTCTACAGCTACTTTGGCTCTTTCACCGGGTATGCGAACAATTTTCTTAATTGTTATAAGCCCATCGAATATTTCGGGAACTTCGAGTTCAAATAATCTTTCTAAAAAAACTGGTGAAGTGCGGGAAAGTATAACAAGTGGTGTATTGTTTTTCATTTCAACTTTAACAACAACAGCTCTAACGCTATCGCCTTTTCTAAAAAAGTCGGATGGAATTTGTTCGGCTTTAGGCATAATAAGCTCATTGCCTTCGTCATCAATAATAAGAATTTCTTTTTTCCAAATTTGGTAAACTTCGCCCGAAACAATTTCGCCTATGCGGTCTTTATACTTGCTAAAAATTGAATCTTTTTCAAGCTCAAGAATTTTTGACGATAAATTTTGACGTAGAGCTAAAATTGTACGACGCGGAAAGTCTTCGAACTTTACCTGATTTGAAACGTCTTCGCCTTCTTCATAATCTTTTTCAATTTTTTTAGCTTCAGATAATGGAATTTGAATTACGGGGTCGGTAAAGTCTTCGTCTTTTACAACGGTTCTTGTTCGCCAAATTTCAAAGTCGCCTTTGTCAATGTTAATAATAACATCAAAATTATTCGATTCGCCATTTTGTTTATTTAATGTGCTTTTAAAAACATCTTCTAAAACACGCATCATTGTTGCTCTATCGATGTTTTTAAGTTCTTTAAACTCTGCGAAATGCTCTATTAAATTTATGTTTTCCATCTTCTTCTTATTTAAAAGAAATTATAATTGTTACAGATTTTATTTTATTTAGTTCTATTTCAACATCTTTGGTTACTAAAACATTTTTTTTCGTTTCAGTAGTTTTTTCTTTAGCGGTATATGTTAAAGTAATTGAGTTTTTGTTATAAGCATTAAGTTTTCCTATAATTGATTTATTGTCGTTAAATAATACTTCAACTGTTTTTCCAATATTTTTAATGAACTGAATTTTTGAAGTAAGTGGTTTATCAATTCCGGTTGACGAAACGCTTAAGTCATAATCTTCTTCATAGCGATTAATATTTTTTTCGATAAAACGGCTAACTTTAACGCAATCGCCAATAGTTATTCCGTTGATGCTATCAATAAAAACAATAAAATTATTAATAGGCTTAATTTCTACGTCAACAACGACGTATTCTTTGCCTAAATCGGCATTTGCTGCAACTTTTAATATTTTATTTTTATCAATCATAAAAATTTTGGCTAATAAAACAGGGGACTTTTGTCCCCTGCCATATCTTTCCCCAATTTCGACTGCAAAGATATATAAATATTTTTTTATTGCAATTATTTATTAAAAAATCTTTTTTTGATTAATTTAGAATTCATAAAAAGGGCATTTTCATTCGGTAGCTATCTGATTTAAATGATGTCGGAAAGGGTTAATTTAATCTTTTAATTTTTGCTCCTATGTTATTTAATCGCTCTTCTATATTTTGGTAGCCGCGGTCAATTTGCTCGATGTTATGAATAATGCTTTTCCCATTTGCCGACATTGCAGCAATTAGTAGAGCTACTCCAGCCCTTATATCTGGCGATGACATTGTAGTTCCGCGTAGTGGAAAGCGACGGTCCATTCCAATTACTGTTGCACGATGCGGGTCGCAGAGGATTATTTGTGCACCCATTTCGATAAGTTTATCAACAAAAAACAAGCGACTTTCGAACATTTTCTGATGAATTAGAACACTTCCTTTAGCTTGTGTAGCAACAACTAAAAAAACCGAAAGCAAATCGGGTGTAAGTCCGGGCCATATAGAATCTGCAATTGTCAAAATAGAACCGTCAATAAAAGTTTCAATTTCGTAATGTTCCTGATAAGGTATATAAATATCGTCGTTTCGCTTTTCGAGTTTTATGCCGAGCCGTTTAAACGAATCTGGAATAACGCCAAGTTCTTGATATGCAACATTTTTAATTGTAATTTCGCTTTGAGTCATGGCAGCCATTCCAATAAAGCTACCAATTTCAATCATGTCGGGTAAAATTTTATGAGTAGTTCCTTTTAAAGAAGTAACACCTTCTATTGTAAGTAAGTTAGAGCCAACGCCAGAAATTTTTGCTCCCATATTATTAAGCATAATGCAAAGTTGCTGGATATATGGTTCGCATGCAGCATTAAAAATTGTGGTAGTTCCTTCGGCTAAAACGGCAGCCATAATTATATTGGCAGTACCAGTTACAGATGCTTCTTCGAGAAGCATATAACTACCTTTAAGCTTTTTAGCTCCGACAGTAAAAAAATTTGTTGTTGAATCGAAATTAAAAATTGCACCAAGTTTTTGAAAACCAATGAAATGAGTATCTAATTTACGTCGTCCAATTTTATCGCCACCTGGTTTTGGAATATAGCCGATTCCAAAACGACCAAGCAAAGGACCAACAAGCATAATTGAACCACGAAGTGCAGTTGCTTGGGCTGCATATTTTTCGGTTTTTAAATAATCAATATCTACATTTTTTGAGCAAAAAGTAAATTTACCTTTTTCAATTTTATTAACTTCAACTCCCAAATCGGCAAGCAATTCAATAAGCCTTGAAACATCTCTAATTTCCGGAATATTTTCAATGGTAACTACTTCGGAAGTTAAAAGAACGGCACATAAAACTTGTAATGCTTCATTTTTAGCACCTTGGGGATGTATTTCGCCAAAAAGTTTCTGATTACCAATAACTTCAAAAGTTGCCATTTTACTTATCTCTGCTTATGGTTATTTTTTTTAAAAGGTTTGTTTTGTTTAGGTTTTTGATTTTTGAATAAAATATCGCGGGTTTCATTAAGTCGTACACGGTTTTTAACAATATCGCTGCCTGCAATTTCGTTAATATCCAAATAAATTTGCTCATCGCTTACAGCTTCTTTATTCCAAACTAAATAAAGTTTTTTCATGTGATTTGCAAGCATTTCTAATAACACATCTTTCGATTCTGATTCGGGAAATATGGCTATTTCCTGAATAAGTGCTTTGGCAATTCCTCCGTAATGTTTGTGACGAATATTATTAGATGGATAAGGTAAGGGTTTCGGTTTTTTTAATAAATCTTCGAGCTTTGTAATTTTGCATGGGTAATCAATATCAAGCTGATAATTTGACATTTGAGCCAAATGATTCCATAGTTTTATTTTAAATTCAGTACTTTCGCGTAACGAAGGATTAAGGTTTGCCATCACATTAACTATAGCTTTTGACATTCTATTTCTATCATCTCGTGATTCTACTTTTACAATAAAGTCAACCATTTCCTGAATATTTCTACCGTATTCGGGTAAAATCATTTTTTTTCGCTGTGTGTTGTAATGTTCTGAAAGTTCCATTAATATTTATTATTTTTTATTGATTATTGTTTAGAAAAGTTCATTGTTCTATGCTCAAAAAAGTTCAAAAAGTTTAAAAATGTACATTGTTCTACGTTCATTGTTCACTGCCCACTGCTGACTATGGACTGTAGACTGCTTACTGCTTACTGTTCACTGCCTATGGTTCACTGGTTTTACAATTTATTTCTATATATTTCTATTTATTTCTGAATTTTTGGTTTTCTGTTTTATATAACTTTAAGTTTTGCAAATTTCAATAATAATTGTTTTTCACCGCTAATATCAAAATTAATAAGTGCTTTAGTATTTGAATTTTCGCCTTCAACTCTAACAACTATTCCTTTACCAAACCTATTGTGAATAACTGTTGCACCTTCAATAATATTTATATTTTCTTTTTTATCAATTAATAAAATATTAGTTTTTTCGGCAATGTTCAAATGTACTAATTTTTTTTCTTTTAAATTGAATTTTATTCCGGGTTTAAACATTTCGTATTTTAATAATGTGTCTTTTTTGTTGAATTTGTCATTATAAGATGAGGGTTTATTTTCTTCGTCAATTTCGATTGCCATGTCGAGAAATTCTTTATCAATTTCACTTATAAAGCTACTTGGCTGACAAGTTACAGGCTTCCCCCAACGGTAACGATTTTCGGTAAACGAAATATTTGCAATTTTTTTTGCACGTGTTAGGGCAACATAAAATAATCGGCGTTCTTCTTCAATATTTTCGGGTGCAACTCCATTAAAATAAAGTGGAAAAAGTTCGTGTTCGGCTCCAACAATAAACACGCAATTAAATTCTAATCCTTTAGCCGAGTGAACCGTCATAAGCGCAACACGGTCTTTTTCTTCATTATCATCAGTTGTATCAAAATCTGTTAAAAGCGAAACATTTTCGAGATAGTTTTCGAGTAATACCTTAGCTTCGGGATTTTCGGAGAGCGATGTTTCGCAAAAATCTTTAATACCATTTAACAATTCTTCTATATTTTGTTTACGGTTTAAACTTTCCTGCGATTTGTCGGCTTCGAGGTTGCGCAAAATACCTGTTTGGCTTACAATATAACTTGAAAGTTCAAAAGCATCAGTATCGGTATTTTTTTCACTAAAATGTTCTATTAAACCTTTAAAATTAAGTATTCTGGAAATCGTTCCCTGGTTTACTTCGATTTGTAATAATTTTGAATCAGAAATCGTATTCCATAAACTCATGTTATTTGTTACTGAAATACTTTCAACTTTTTCGAGTGTTGTTTTGCCAATTCCACGTGCAGGATAATTTATTATACGTTTAAAGGCTTCGTCGTCGTTATGATTTACAACTAAACGCAAATATGCAATAACATCTTTAACTTCTTTACGTTGATAAAACGATAATCCGCCATAAACTTTATAAGGGATAGCACTACGTCGAAACGATTCTTCAAAGATTCTTGATTGAGCATTTATTCTATATAAAATAACGAAATCGTTAAATTTAAAATTGTTTTCAGATTTGTATTCTTTAAGCAAATTTGCAACCATAAAGCCTTCTTCGGTATCGGTAAATGCTTTTTGCACCTTTATTTTATCACCTTCTTCGTTATTGCTCCAAACTTTTTTAGGAATTCTGTTGCGGTTACGGTTTATAAGACTATTTGCTGCTTCTACAATATTTTTTGTTGAGCGATAATTTTGTTCGAGTTTAAATAATTTAAGAGCGGGATAATCTTTTTTGAAATTTAAAATATTCTCAATTTTTGCTCCTCTGAATGAATAAATGCTTTGTGAATCATCACCAACTACTGAAATGTTTTGATATAATTCACATAACTTTTTGATAATAAGATACTGGGCATAATTTGTATCTTGATATTCGTCAACTAATAAATATTTAAAATGTTTCTGATACTTTTCGGCTATATCAGCATTATCGCGAAATAAAATATTTGTGAATAATAACAAATCATCAAAGTCCATTGCATCAGAGGTTTTAAGCCGGCTTTGATAAATGCTGTATATTTTACCAATTTGAGGGCGTTGCGACTTTAAATCCTGTTCCTGAATAATAGGGCTATTCACATAATTTGCAACAGTTACAAGATTGTTTTTAGCCATACTAATTCGATTGTGTACTTCAGATGTCTTATATTGCTTATCGTCGAAATGAAGTTCTTTTACTATTGCTTTAATCAGACTTTTAGAATCGTCGGTATCGTAAATAGTAAATTTGGGCGAAAAGTCAATTTTGCTGGCTTCGGAACGTAAAATTTTTGCAAAAATACTATGAAAAGTGCCCATCCAAAGATATCGTGAATTTTCAAAACCAACTAACGAAACAATTCTTTCTTTCATTTCTTTAGCAGCTTTGTTAGTAAACGTTAATGCCATTATGTTTCCTGCAAAAACTCCTTGTTGCAATAAATATGCAATACGATAAGTAAGCACCCGTGTTTTTCCTGAACCGGCTCCCGCAATAATCAGGTTTGGACCTTTAAAGTTAACAACAGCCTCGCGTTGTGCGGGGTTTAATTCGTCTAAAAAGTTTTTCACTAAAATAATTTGGAATGAGATTGCAAAATTAATGAACTATTTTCAAATATTGAATAAATTTGAGAAATTATTGAAAATATTTATTTGTATTTCGAAATATTATGTAGTCGAACCTTAAAAACCCTCATTAAAAATTAAATTCATTAGAGTTTATATCGAATAAGATTTTATACATTTTGTTTAACTTTCAACTTCAAAAAATAATTACAAAAATAAAAAATATGTTACTAAACATATAATTACTAATATGTTAGTTGTCTGACAGTTGCGTTCAGGTTTTAAAATCTTGTGTAAACTGTTTTTATACACATCTGATAATGTATATGTTACGATAAATAAATTATTTCAAAAATAATTGTATAATTCTTATTAAAATCTTATATTTGTAAGATTAAATATGTGTTTTATTACTTTTTTATCATGAAAACTTCTAAAAGTTTGATTTGTAATTGTTTAGATAATAGTTTATCTATTTTCGGAAAATTGCCTAAAAGTCAACTCGATTTTCTTCGTCAGTATCATACTTGCATTAGCTATAAAAAAAATGAGATTATTTATCGCGAAGGTGATAAACCAACAGGCTTAATAAGTCTTTCGGAAGGTAAAGTTAAATTGTTCAAGGAAGGAATTGGAGGTCGTGAACAAATTGTACGATTAGCTAAACCTATTGGTTTTATTGGTTATAGAGCAATTTTTGCTGACGAAAATTATCTTGCTACAGCTATTGCATTAGAAGATAGCACAGTATGCATTATCGAAAAGGATGCATTGTTCGAAGTACTTTATCGCAATGTTGATTTGGCAATGATAATATTAAAATCTCTGGCAACTGAACTTGGATTTTCGAACAGCAGATGTGTAACATTAACACAAAAGCACGTCAGAGGGCGATTAGCTGAATCAATTTTAGTTTTAAAAGATACTTATGGTATGGAAGATGATAATAAAACTATAAAAGCCCATTTATCCCGCGAAGATTTAGCAAGTTTAAGCAACATGACTAATTCAAATGCTATAAGAACACTTAGTAGTTTTGCTCAAGAAAAGGTTATCGAAATAAATGGCAGGAGAATTAAAATTGTTGACATTGATTTACTTGAGAGAATCAGCGATTTAGGGTAATTAAAGTTTTAAGTATAATATCAGCATTAATTAAAAAGTTACAAATTCAAAGTTCAAAATATCAAATTTCAAGGAAAAAGAAAAAATATAACATACTGCAAACAACTAATAAACAAAGAGATTTAGGTTTTTTTTGAACTTTGGCACTGAAAATTGAATTTTTAGACATTCATTTTTGAGAATCTATAACTTCACATTTAAACTATAGGGGGCTTCTAAAAATTAATGCTCCGTCATTCCGAACTTGTTCTGAGCGATAACGATGAAAGGAATCTGATTATTAGTTAGTTACGCATAGTTTAATTTTCAGGCAATATAAGATATATTGAAATAAAAATCACAAAAACCTCACCCCCG
This sequence comes from Bacteroidetes bacterium GWA2_32_17, assembly GCA_001769035.1. Classification (GTDB taxonomy): domain Bacteria; phylum Bacteroidota; class Bacteroidia; order Bacteroidales; family GWA2-32-17; genus GWA2-32-17. The sequence continues at coordinate 20,357 of MENF01000037.1, read as the reverse complement.
ACCCTCTCCAAAGGAGAGGGAGCAAAAACACCCGAATTACCTTATGTGTTAAAAGTCCCTCTCCTTTGGAGAGGGATTTAGGGTGAGGTTTATAAAGAGTTTTATTCTTATTGCTCATCGTAAAATATTTTTAAAAAATCAATTGTGCGTAACATCAGTTAGTTATAGATGCTAATCCCGCCTAAGCGGGACAGCATTACGATTTTAGTATTTTTAGAAGCTCCCTATAAGTTAAAATATAAATTAATGCTTTTTAACAAATTCTATATTTCTTTTAAGTTGTTTTAAGCCAATTCTAACAATTGCAGTATCTTTAAAAACACTTTTAAATTTTTCTTCATTTAGGTTTTCCCAATTTTCTTCATTCCAGTTTACATATTCATTTGGCTTAAAGAAATGATATGCTCCAGCATTTAATTTTTTATTATGCGGACAAACATTTTGGCAAATATCACATCCATATATTTCATTTTTTATTTTTTCTTTAAAACTTTCTGGTATTTTATTGTTTTTATTTTCTATTGTTATATATGAAATACATTTATTAACATCTAATAAATATGGGCTTAATGCTTTTGTAGGGCAACTTTCGATACATAAATTACAATTACCACAAGTTTTTTCAAAAGCATTATCGTAATAAAGTTCTTTATCAATCAATATTCCTCCAATAAAAACAAATGACCCGAATTTTTTATTAATTAATAAATTATTTTTACCGAGCCACCCTAAGCCAGCTCGTTTAGCCCATTCTTTTTCAAAAATCGGAGATGAATCACAAAAAACCCTTCCGATTACATCAGGAAATACTTCTTTTAGTTTGAAAAATAATTTATTCAAATTATTCTTTATAATGTTATGGTAATTGTTACTATAAGAGTAAATCGAAATTTTATATTTTTTTTCGTTTTGTATTTTTTGGGGAAAATAACTTGCTAAAACTATAATTACAGTTTTTGCATTTTTAAATAAAATAGCAGGATTAGCTCTCTTATCAACATTTCTACTTAAAAAAGATAGTTTGGCAGTATAACCATTATTTATTGAAAAGTATAATTTTTGTTTATTAAAAGTTAATTCTTCTACTTTTGCAAAACCACAATCGTTAAATCCAATTTCTAAAGCGTATTTTTTAATTTTGGATGAAATGTCTTGAAGATTCATTTCTGTTAAGTGGATTCAAAAAAATAGGGTAAGCTCCTTATATCGCACCGCTACAACCTTTTACCCTTGCTTCCTTCCAGACCTGGGGGAGTTCAAAGGGAGCTGATCGTATAAGACTTACCCCGCACAAAATTAGTTATAATTTGCGAATTAAAAAAATTTAAAAAAAAATAATACCTTTGTTTTTCATTTAATTTAATAATATTTTGATGTTATGACTAATCAACGGGCACTTTTTTGGAAAAACAATATGAATTTTGGAGCAATTGCAGGACTTGCAATAATAATTGTTTCTGTTTTACTATATTTTTTAAATATTCAGGAAAATACTTTTGTTGCAATCTTTATTTATATTGTTTTAATCTTTGTTATAATTATTGGCACTAAACATTTTAAAGATACTGCATTAAATGGTAACATTACCTATGGACGAGCACTCGGAACAGGAACAACAATAAGTTTTTTTGCTTCGGTAATTGTTGCATTTTACATGTTTGTTTTTCTAAAATTTATTGATACCGATGCAATGGGGAAAATGTATTCAATAATGGAAGAAAAAATGTACGAACAAGGTTTGCCCGACGACCAAATTGACATGGCATTAGAAATGACTAAAAAATTTACTACACCTTTTACTATTGCTTTAGGCACTGTCTTTTCATACACATTTTGGGGATTTCTTTTTTCGTTAATAATCTCAGCATTTATTCGTAAAAAAACAAATAGTTACGATGCCGCAATGGCAGAAATAGAAAAAGAAAATAAAGAAGAAAACAAATAAAATGGATATTTCGGTTGTAATACCTTTATTTAATGAAGCCGAATCGTTACCCGAACTTTTCGTCTGGATAAAAAAAGTTATGCTTGAGCATAAATTTTCGTTCGAAGTAGTTTTTATTGACGATGGAAGTAACGATAATTCGTGGGAGGTAATAGAAAAATTATCTTCCAATAATTCCGAAATTAAAGCAATAAAATTTCGCCGTAATTATGGCAAATCGGCTGGGTTATATAGCGGATTTGAAGCCGCACAAGGCGATGTTGTTATTACAATGGATGCCGACATACAAGATAGCCCCAATGAAATTCCCGAACTATACAATATGATTAAAAACGAGAATTACGATATTGTTTCGGGATGGAAAAAAAATCGCCACGACCCGGTTTTAACAAAAAATTTACCCAGCAAGCTTTATAATTTTACTGTCAGAATAATTAGCGGAATTAAGCTCCACGACATGAATTGTGGACTTAAAGCATACAAAAAAAACGTAATAAAAAGCGTTGAGGTTTATGGCGAAATGCACCGTTATATACCTGTTTTAGCCAAATGGGCTGGATTTAAAAAAATCGGCGAAAAAGTTGTTGCACACTACGAACGTAAATACGGAAAATCAAAATTTGGTTTAGAACGATTTATTCGCGGACCACTTGATTTGCTTTCTGTAACATTTATCACCCGGTTTGGAAAACGACCAATGCACTTTTTTGGAATTTGGGGTGCAATTATGTTTATTCTCGGTGGCGGAGTTGCTATTTTCTTAATCGTCGAAAAAATTTATTGTGCTATAAATAATTTGCCATACCGAAATGTTACCGAACAACCATTATTTTACCTGTCTTTAGTTGCTGTAATATTAGGCGTTCAACTTTTTCTTTCGGGCTTTTTAGCCGAGCTTGTTAGCCGCAATTCTACCGATAGAAACCATTATCTTATTGATAAAATAATTTAATCAGCTAATTGTAACAAATAAAATTTATATTCGTCATAATATTTCAATTAAAATTTAAAGTCATGAGAAAATTAAAAAATTTGTTTTTGTTTTTATTTGTTGGCATTTTTTCAGTAGCAGCAATTGCTCAAACCAATACCGATTTAAAACAATTAATGCCAATTGACCCAAACATTAAAATTGGGAAACTTGATAACGGGTTAGTTTACTATATTCGAAAAAACAGCAAACCCGAAAATCGTGTTGAACTTCGTTTGGCAGTAAATGCAGGTTCGGTTTTAGAAAATGATGACCAGCAAGGTCTTGCTCACCTTTGTGAGCACATGTGTTTTAATGGAACTAAAAACTTTCCTAAAAATGATCTTGTAAATACAATTGAAAAAATGGGAATACGTTTTGGAGCTGACCTTAACGCTTACACAAGTTTTGACGAAACCGTCTATATGCTTAAAGTACCTACCGACGAACCCGAACTTGTTGATAAAGGATTTCAGATTATTGAAGATTGGGCACATAATGTTTCTTTTGATGGTATCGAAATTGATAAGGAACGTAAAGTTGTTTTAGAAGAGCGTCGTTTAGGACTTGGTGCCTATGATAGAATGAGAAAAAAATCTTTTCCTGTAATTTTTAAAGGTTCAAAATATGCAAACAGAGTTCCTATTGGCACAAAAGAAGTTCTTGAAGGATTTAAACATCCGACTTTAATAAATTTTTACAAAACTTGGTATCGTCCTAATTTAATGGCTGTTGTTATTGTTGGCGATATTGACATTGCACAAATGGAACAAAAAATAATAGCTCATTTTAGCAAAATAACAAATCCCACCAATCCTATCAAGCGTGAAGTTTACGACTTGCCCGATAACGATGAACCACTCATTAGTATAGAAACAGATGAAGAAGCAACATCAAGTAATGTAATGTTCTTTTATAAACATCCAAAACAAAATACAAAAACAATTGGAGATTACAAAAATTATATGGTTCACGAATTGTTTACAGGTATGCTAAACGACCGTCTTGATGAGTTAATGCAAAAACCCGATGCTCCTTTTGTTTATGCCGGAACAAATTACGGAGAATTTTTAGCTCGTTCAAAAGATGCTTATCTTGCTTATGCACAAACTAAAGAGAATCAAATTACTCAAGGATTCGAAGTTTTACTTTCAGAAAACGAAAGAGTAAAACGTTTTGGCTTTACAGTAAGCGAATTTGAACGTCAAAAAGCTAAAATTTTAACACAATACGAAAAGGAAGCCAAAGAATTTGATAAAACCGAATCGGGAAATTTGGCGATGGATTATGTTTATAATTTTTTAGCCGAAAACCCAATTCCCGGAGCACAAAAAAACTTTGAATTAGCAAAACAATTTATGCCCGAAATAAAAATTGAGGAAATAAATGAGCTTGTTAAAACATGGATAAGCGATAAAAATATGGTGATTATGGTTACTGCACCTAAAAAAGAAGAAATTAAAGTACCTGCTGCCGACGATTTATTAAATATTATTAAGAGTGTTAAAACAAAAGAGTTAGTAGCTTATACCGAGAATGTTTCGAGCGACCCGATTTTAGCAAACATTCCTATTGGTAGCGAAATTATTAGCAAAAATGTAAATGCCGAACTTGATTATACTGAAGTTACTTTTGCTAATGGAGTTAAAGCAATTTTAAAACCAACTACTTTTAAAAATAACGAGATAAAAATTTCGTCATATTCGCTTGGCGGAACATCGCTTGCAAGCAACGATGATTTTATAACAGCAATGTTTGCTGCTGACATTGTTGACGAAAGTGGTATTTCAAAATTTAATAAAACTGATTTAAGTAAAAAACTTGCAGGTAAAGATTTATCAATTGGACCCAATATTTCGGAACTTAAGCAAGGCATTAGTGGAAAATGTGCAACTGCCGATTTAGAAACTACATTGCAATTAATTTATTTGTATTATACCGAGCCACGTTCTGATAAAGAAGCTTTCGATGCTTTTGTTTCAAAAATAAAATCACAATTAATGTTTGTTGCTAACAACCCACAATATGCTTTTTATAAAAAACTTATCGAAACGGTTACACATAACGACCCTCGTTCTATTGTTATTCCTACAGTTGAACAACTCGAAAAAATTGAGCTTGAAAAAGCATTTGAATTTTATAAAGAGCGTTTCGACGATGCATCGGAAACTAAATTTTTCTTCGTTGGGAACTTCGAAGCTGAAACAATTATTCCATTACTTCAAAAATATTTAGGCGGATTACCTTCAAAAGGACAAAAAGAAACATGGAAAGATGTAAATCCTAAATTTCCACAAGGCATTGTTGAAGAAATTGTAAACAAAGGCATTGAAGAAAAAGGATTTGTCGGTTTAGTTTGGAATACCGACTTCGAATGGTCGTTGAAAAATATTTTAATTGAAAAAATGCTTGCTCGTATTTTAGATATTAAACTTCGCGAAACTGTTCGCGAAAACGAAGGTGGAACTTACGGTTTGCAAGTACGCGACCAAGTAGAGAAATTCCCGAAATCGGAATATAGTTTAACAATAATTTTTGGTTGCGACCCAAAACGTCAGGATAAACTTGTAAAAGTTATTTATAGTGAAATGAATAAAATAGTTAAAAATGGTCCAACCGAAGAAGACATGAATAAAATTAAAGAAACTCTTATTCGCGAACGCGAAACAGACTTAAAGAAAAACGATTGGTGGGTTCGAAAATTAGAAAATCTTTATTATTACGATGAGCCAAAAAAATCGTTTGCCGACTTTAAAGATAATGTAAAAGCTATAACAAATGAAGAAATAAAAGATGCTGCTACAAAGTATTTTAACATGAAGAATTATGTTAAGGTGTATTTAAAACCTGAAAACAAATAGTGTTTGCAAGAAAACATCAATTTCTTCGTTATGCTTGTATCGAAAATTGCTCATTTACACAAGTAAACTCCGCATTTTCGATACTTCGCAAGCCTTGAACTTGAAGTTTTCTTTAACAAACACCGAATTTTAATGTAGGCATATAATAATAACAAAAAAGGGTGCAAAATTTTGCACCCTTTTTTATTCTCCTTTGCACCTTGGTTTGTAGATAACAAACTAATTTTTTATTCCAAACTTTCTTCGATGGTCTGTAACACACAGATTAATAAATCTTATTCCTCATCGCCTTGGTTCGTTTCCTCACCCATTGCCTTGGGTCGTGTCTTCACCCATTGCCTTGGTTCGTGTCCTCACGAACCAAATACTACTCTAAACTCCCAACAGCTTTTTCAACTTCGTGCAAAATTTCACCCATCACCTTGGTTCGTGTCCTTAAGAACCAATATACAAAACACAGCCTTTTTCGTGTCCTCACAAACAAATTACAACTCACATAGTCAGTGGCACACAGACCATAAATTTTATTCCCCATCGCTTTGGTTTGTGTCCTCACAAACCAATTACTACTCCAAACTCCCCACAGCTTTTTCAACTTCGTACAAAATTTCGCAACTTGCAACAAGTTCTTTCATTTTGTTATGGTCTTTGTATAATGGGCGGTCAATTTCTAAATAATCAACATGTTTTCTAATAACATCTTTTGCAACCTGAGTTCCTTTACCAAATTTGAATTTCTCTTCGTACTTTTCTCTTAAATCAAGAGCTTGTGCAGCAGCCATAAATTCAATTCCTAAAACGCCATAAGCATTATCTAAAATCTGAATATTTTTTATTGCAGTATTCATTCCCATCGAAACAAAATCTTCCTGGTCGGCTGCAGCAGAAATTGACTGAATAGAAGCAGGAGCCGATAAAATACGTTGCTCAACTATTTGCATATCAGCAGTATATTGACTTAACATCATGCCCGAAAACATTCCTGCACCTTTTGTTAAAAATGGTGGTAACCCAACGCTTAAAGCAGGATTATTCAACCTGTTTAATCGTCTTTCGGATAATACGCTAACCATTGTTACAGCAATTCCAATCATATCCATAGGTAACGAAACTGGCGAACCTTGAAAATTAGCACCTGAAAGTTGAATGTTTTCATCGGGAAAGAAAATTGGATTATCGCCAACTCCGTTAAGTTCAATTTCTACTTGCGAACGGGCATAAGCAATCGCATCGTGAGCAGCACCAATAACCTGGGGCGTTGAGCGCATGCTGTAGGCATCCTGAACTTTTACTTTAATACGTTTTTCTAACAAATCGCCATCGGTAGCAATTTTACGAATAGATGCTGCACTTCGCATAGCACCACTAAAACCACGTATTTCGTGGATTTTATGATTATAAGGACCAAAATTAGCTTTAAGTGCTTCGAGTGACATTGTACAAGCAATTTCGGCTTGTTTTAACCAATTATTAACATCGTGCAAGTAAATTGCACTCATACCAGTTAAAACATTTGCACCATTAATTGTAGCTAAACCATCACGAGCCATTAACCCTGGAACATGAATACCAGCTTTCTCAAATGCTTCTTTTCCTGTAAGGTATTCACCTTTATAATATGCATTCCCCTCGCCCATCATTAAAAGTGCTATTTGTGCCATTGGTGCTAAATCGCCACAAGCACCAACCGAGCCTTTTTTACAAACAAAAGGAGTTACTCCTTTATTTAACATTTCAACAAGTGTTTGAGTTATTTCGATTCTGCAACCAGAATTGCCGTGTGCATGAACATTAATTCTGCTAAGCATTGCAGCACGAACATGCTCAAGAGGCATTGCATCACCAATACCAGCAGCATGATTATAAACCAAGTATTTTTGAAATTCTTTTACTTGCTCATCATTTAAAACCACTTCAGAAAACTCACCAATTCCGGTATTTATTCCATACATTATTTCATGCGCCTCAATTTTTTTCTCGAGCATTGCACGACATTTTTTTATTTTTAATATTGAATCGGAATGCAATTCGACTTTTTCTCCGTTACGGGCAACGTTAACTACTTCATCAATTGTAAGTCCACTTCCTTTAATTATCAATGTCATAAGTATATAATTTATTTATTTTTGTTTTGTAAAATTGTTAAATATTTCTCGAAATTAGCAAAAAAAGTCAACAATGTAAAATGATTAATTTCAGCTATTGAAATAAATATTATTGCAATTTATAAAAATTAATTGCAGAATACGAGTTTATACAGTATTTTTGATAAAAATTTACATCATGCAAAATATTTTAAAATTTTCTTTAATTATAATTTTTGCGCTATTTATTTTTAATATTAAAGCACAGCCACCGATAGGTTATTATAATTCGGCAATAGGATTAACAGGAGCACCTTTAAAAACAGCATTATATAATATTATTAAAGGACATACTGTGCAATCTTATCCATTATGGGAATGGTATGACAATACAGATTTGCGTACTGATGGTAAAATATGGGATATTTATACCGACAATTGCTATTTTACTTATTCTGCAGATCAATGTGGAAGTTATTCTAATATTTGCGATTGTTACAACAACGAGCATTCATTTCCCAAAAGCTGGTTTGGAGACGTTTCTCCCATGAATTCTGATATATTTCATATTTATCCAACAGACGGTAAAGTAAACGGAATTCATTCAAATTACCCTTTCGGAGAAACTTCATCTGGAACAGTTTGGGGCAATGCAAAATTAGGCACCAGCACTTTTCCCGGATACACAGATATTGTTTTTGAACCAGCGGATGAATATAAAGGCGATTTAGCAAGAACTTATTTTTACATGGTTACTCGATACGAAAATATTGTAGCAGGCTGGGAAACTGACGACCCAAGTGGTGATGCTATGCTTGATGGCACTTCATTTCCTTGTTTTGAACCATGGGCATTATCTTTACTTTTAAAATGGAATGCTCAAGACACAGTGAGCCAGAAAGAAATTAATAGAAACAACGCAATTTATACCACCGTTCAACATAACCGTAACCCTTATATTGACCATCCTGAATGGGTAACTTCAATTTGGGGTCCAGCATCAGGAATAACTAATATTGATAGGAATATTTCTATTTCAGTTTTTCCAAATCCTGCTGTAAACTCCGTTCACATTTCTTTAAATGGAACCATTAACAAGCCTATTGAATTAATCTTATTTAAAACAGATGGCACTAATGTTTTCACAAAAATCGAAAATAATAGCGAAAACGTAATAGACATTTCAAAATTGCCTGATGGTGTGTATTTTGTTACATTAAAGATAGAAAGCTTTTTTAAAGTTGAAAAAATAGTGGTTTTAAAGTAACATTATTTTGCTCATTGTAATTAACACATTTATACTATTTTTGCTGTTTATAATTAACGCTTTGAATAATTAAAATTTAAAGGTTTTAACTTTATACAGTTTATAGCAAAGGAATGAGAAGCTTTACAATTAATTATAAATCAACCAAAACAGAGATTGTTTTTGGTAATTATATTAATGTTTTAAAAAAAACATTAAAAAATAAAAGGTTTATAATAATTTGCGATAAAAATATTTTTTTACTTTATCCCGAAATTGAAAAACTTTCTTCGGTAATATGTATAAATGCCGGCGAAAAACAAAAATCATTAAATACAGTTGAATATCTTTATAGCGAACTAATTAAATTAAATGCAGATAGAACAACTAACATAGTTGCAATTGGAGGCGGAATAACCTGTGATATTGCAGGATACGTTGCCTCAACATTTTATCGTGGATTGCCATTTATTTTAATACCTACTACGCTTTTAGCAATGACCGATGCAGCAATTGGTGGTAAAAACGGAGTAAATTATAAAAATCACAAAAATATAATTGGAATAATTAGCCAACCCGAAACAATAATTATTGATAAAAACTTTCTCGAAACACTGCCCGAAGAAGAATACAGAAATGGTATAGCAGAAATAATTAAACATGCTATTATTTCGGGAGATGATTTTTTTAACAAATTGAAAAACAATAAATCGCAAAAAATAAACGATGAAATTTTAAGGTTATCAATTCAAACAAAAGTAAAATTTGTAACAGCCGACGAAAAAGAAAAAGGACTTCGCAGAATTTTAAATTTCGGTCATACTTTTGGACACATTATAGAAATTTCGAAAAACTTAAAACATGGTGAAGCAGTTGGTATTGGGATGGTATTAGCTTCTAAAATATCTGAGAATTTAAACAAATGCAACGCAGCTACAACTGATAAAACAATTAAAATGCTTGAATATTATAATCTTCCAACAACTTGCAAATTAGACTTTAAAAATTTCGAAAAACTATTGACGTATGACAAGAAAAACGACAACAAATATTTACATTTTGTTTTTATCGAAAAAATTGGGAAGGTAGTAGTTGAAAGAATTTCAAGAAAAACAATTATTAGAGTTTTATCAAAAGTTATTTCTTAATTTATTAAAGTTTAATAAAATAAAAAACCACAACAAATAATTGTTGTGGTTTTTTAATAATAAATATTTCTTTATTTAATTTTAGAAATTCGTTTTGTAATAACTTTTGAGCCATCATCAATAGTTAACAAATAAACTCCTGCATTGTTTCCCGAAAGATTAATTTTAGTAATATTTGTTCCCGACTGAATTTCTTGAGAAAGAATTTTTTTGCCTAAAACATTATATATGTTTACTATAACTTTTGATTTTAATACAGATGGAAACTCAACATTTACAAAATCGTTAGTTGGATTAGGATAAATCCTGATTTCATCTGCAATTTGTTTTGCAGGTTCTGGCATTGATAATAAAATTGAGCTATTCCATTTGTAAATTCCACCATCAGAAGCACCTAAATTAAAGCCACCTGCCCATGCTGTATTATAATCGTATGCTGTTACGCAAGTATATTGAGTAGAACCAGTATCTATATTTAAAAAAGAAGTGCAATCGTCTAAGCTATATGAAGAGCCTTTTCCAGATCCTGCACTTACATCAAACCACATAGAAGAAGTTCCTGGAACAAAATCAATGTGTGGATATTTTACATAATAACCTGTTGGTACAACAGTTGCCCAAGTTGTGCCACCATCAGTAGTCCTTCTCATTGTATAAGGAGAAGCAGCAAGTATAGCAATACCTGTGTTGGCATCTTTAAAAGCTACTGTAGTTTGATTACTGCCGGTACCAGAATTAGCAACTGTCCAGTTTAACCCTTTATCAACTGATTTATAAACCCTGCCAAGACTTGTTCCAAACCAAATAGTACTTCCAACTGCATCATAAAAGTTTACAATTCCAGCTTCGGTACCAGAACAATTAGGAATATTTGCTAAAGGAACTTGAACCCAATTAGTACCACCATTAGTGGTTGTGTAAATTACAAAATCGGCACCCGAACCAGTTGGGTCGCCCATACAAACACCATCATTAACATTAAAGAAATGTACAAAATCAGCCCAGCTATTAGTAAAAGGAGCTGTTGTTTGTTCTGTCCAGGTTAATCCGGCATCAATAGTTTTTACAATTCTTCCACCTGTTCCCGTAATAGGAAACATACAAGCATAACAAATGGTATCGTTAAAAGCAAAAATATTTGAAACACCATAAGCTGTTGAGTTTGTGAAAGTAATTGTACCGGGAGTCCAAGTAATTCCACCATTAACGGTACGTGTAAACTCTCTAATATAAGTTGTTGGTGACACGCCATCATAAGCTGTTGCCCAAACTGTATAAGGATTAACAATAAATATTTGCTCAATTCCACGTGAAGCAACTGTAAAACCAGAATTTTGTTTAATCCATGCAGAAGGAGTTCCGCCAACATTAATATATGAACTTCTTACTTTTGTGTCGGTTCCATTGCCATTTGTTACAGTAAGAGATACCTGATAATAACCACCTGTATTATAAGTAATAGCAGGAGGAGTTTGTAATGTTGAAGTAGAAGGAGTTCCACCATCAAAAATCCAACTATATGTTGTAGGGTTGTTTGTTGAGTTATTTGTAAAATTTACCGAACCACCAATAAGAGGAGTAACATTATCAGCAACAAAATCGGCAATAGGTGCTGATGATGGTGGGGTAATTCTAACAATTGCAGAATTATCTAAATTAAAATTATTTCCACTTGGATTTAAACTTCCTATTGCATAATAATTATTCGACCAACCCGACCATCCCCAGTTAAAATGAAACTGATTGCTGGCATTATAGCCATCGCAAACAAAAGCATGACCAGCGCTTCCATCGGTTCCAGAATAATATACTGGACGAGCAGCATCTAATTCGCCTTTCAACATTGTAATCCAATTTGGAGATGTGAAATCGGCTAAAAATTTAATTTCGGCTGTTGGTGAATAATTAAAATAATTTATAAGAGCTGCTGGTACATCCCACGAATAAGCACCCGAACCACTCGTGCCATAACTCATATTTACAGATACTCCGCAATGAAACATTAAAGTTGCTACAGCAGTTTTTTGTGTAGCAGTTGAACTGCCTAAATAACTGTCGAGCATATTAGCCCAATCATAAGTAGTAGCACCAAAATTAGCGGTTAATGTACCATAAGTGGGGTCTGTATATGAATGAGTTCCGACACCAGTTGTGGGATAATCCCATTTTTTCATTATTTGAGCCATAGCAGTTGCTACGCATCCTGTATAAGTATTTGTCGGGCATAATTGATTATAAGGAGAAGATTGATCCCATATTGTTGAACAAAGCGGGCTAACAGCTTGAGTTGATTTTTCAAACTGATTATTTTTTATTTTATTCCATTCTTTTACAGTTTCTGCATTGCTAAGATTTTGGTCAACAATGAATTTAATTTGGTCGCTATAAGATTCTAACCAGCTTTTTAAATTAACAGGAATGTTGTTTTTGTTAAATGTGTCGGTAGTGGAATAACCTAATACAGGGATAACTGCATCGTCGGCAGAAACGATTACAAAACCACCGGACTCGTATATAAATACATAAAAAGTATTTATTCCCTCTTTCTTATATGTAATCACATCAGAAACTGCTACATTACTTTTAGCAGAGTAATAGGTATAAAAGTTATTGGCAACGCTTTTTGCATGCTCAAGCGAAACCGGCGAAGCAAATAGTCCGAAACTAAATGTCACCAACAATACTAAAACAGAAAGTTTTTTCATATTAAAATTTTTAATGGTTATTATACATCAAAGATATATATATATTGAAATAATCAACAAAAATCATTGAAATTTATAGTTGCCTATTAACAAATTAATAATCAGGTAATTTGCGAATTAATAATTAAATTATATTTATTTTAAATAATAATCAGTACATTAATTTAGCAATTAACACATGTTTTTCAAAAAAAATGTTTGATTACTTGAAACGCTTTACAATTAGAGCCGAATTTGTGCCTCCAAATCCGAATGAATTGGAAAGGAATATGTTAATTTCTTTATTTACAGTTTGTTTAACGATATTTAATTTTTGAGTTATTTCATCAGGTTCTTCAAAATTTATATTTGGAGCAATAAAATTATTTTGAAGCATTATCATTGAATAAACAATTTCGCTTGCTCCTGCCATCCACATTTCGTGCCCGGTCATCGATTTTGTTGAGCTAATATAAGGTTTAGTTTTTCCAAAAATTGTATCAATTGCTTTTGCCTCGTTCATATCACCAATTTGTGTTGATGTTGCGTGGGCATTAATATAATCTATTTTGTCGGGCGAAATATTTGCGTCTTTCAAAGAATTTTGAATGGCTCTAACGGGTCCATTTACATCAGGGATTGATATATGTTTTCCATCAGATGAAAATCCATATCCAATAACTTCGGCTAAAATAGGTGCACCGCGTTTTACAGCACTTTCATAATCTTCTATAATCACAGTTGCAGCACCACCACTTGGAACAAGCCCATCGCGATTTTTGTCGAATGGTCGTGAAGCTTTTATCGGTTCGTTTTCGCGTTTAGAAAATGCACCTAAACCGTCGAAACTTCCTACACAAAAAAGATTAACTTCCTGTGCACCACCACAAATTACTCTATCCTGATAACCGTGTTTTATTAAAAAATATCCCATTCCTATTGCATGCGAACCACTTGCACAAGCACCACTTATTGTAAAATTTACACCTTTAAGTTTAAAAATTACAGCTAAGTTCATCGTTACAGAAGAGTTCATTGATTGAAACACAGAACCTGAACCTACTAAAAGTGTGTCGTGTTTCTCACGTATTATATCAATTGCATTTATAACAGGAATAGAAGAACTATCATTTCCGAACAATATGCCCACTTCATTATTATCAAGAAAATCCTGACTCATTTTAGCATTTTTTAATGCTTCGAGTGTAGAAATATAAGCATATTCAGCTTGCTCGGGCATACTAACTCTTGCTCTGCGGTCAAGTATTCCTTTTAATTGTGGGCGTTCAACAAAACCAGTTAATCCCGACTGATAACCGTATTTTTTTCTTTCTGTGTCAAGGATAATCCCACTTCTACCATGATAAAGAGAATCTTTAACTTCATCAAGATTTTTGCCTATTGTTGAATAAATTCCTAACCCTGTTATAACAACTCGTCTCATAATTTACTATTTATATAAAATAAAAATCGCTTTAAAAATAAAACTCCAAAAACCAAGTCCCAAGAACCAAATACCAAATACCAAGTCCCAAATACCAAGTCCCAAATACCAAAAACCCGAAACCTCAAACCTTTCAACTATTAACAAATCAGCGTCAAAAAAAAACAACTAATATCGAATATTGAATAACGAATACTGAATAACGAAGTTAAAAACAACAATCAGCGTTTTCCGCGTCAATCAGCGTCAAAAAAAAAATCAAATACCAAATACCAAGTTACAAATACCAAGAACCAAATACCAAATACCAAATACCAAGTTACAAGAATCAAATACCAAGTTTTAATCGTTTCCCCTTTGACCCTTATATGTTTTCATTTAATTATTGCCAGTTAAGTATATAATCCTCCATTTATCGAAATCACTTCACCAGTGATATAAGAGGAGTTTTCGGATGCTAAAAACCCAGCTAATTCGGCAACTTCTTCGGGAGTTCCGAAACGATTAAGCGGAATCATTGACTTAAGTTGTTGTTGGTCTAAATCGGCTGTCATGTCGGTACTTATAAAACCTGGTGCAATTGCATTAACAGTAATTTTCTTTTTTCCAACTTCCTGAGCTAACGCTTTTGTTGCAGCAATTATTGCACCTTTTGCAGCTGAATAATTTACCTGACCAGGCAATCCTTTTAATCCCGAAAGTGAAACAATATTTATAATTCTTCCGAATTTATTAACAATCATATTTTTAATTAAAAAACGAGTTGTATAAAAAAATCCATTCAAATTAGTATTTATAACATCATTCCAAGAATTGTTATCCATCCAAATAATTAGTGCATCTTTTCTAATACCTGCATTATTTACTAATACTTGAATGTATTTATCAGGGTTTGTTTTTTGCCAATTTTCAAGTGCATTTTCTACTTCAACAGAATTTCCAACATCAAACTTTAGTAACTCACCAGAACTGCCAGATTTATTAACATTTTCGAGTGTAACAAGTGCTTCGTTTTCGTTGTTATGGTAATTTATTATAACATGAAACCTCATAAAAGCTAATTTTGTGCAAATTGCTCTGCCAATTCCTCTTGAACCACCTGTTACTAATGCTATTTTCATTTATTATGCAATATGTTTTTAATAGCGATAATGGTCGGCTTTATATGGACCTTCAACAGGAACACCAATATAATCGGCTTGTTTTTTTGTGAGTTTTGTTAATTTTACTCCAATATGTTCTAAATGTAAACGTGCAACTTCTTCGTCTAAATATTTTGGTAAACGAAACACTCCGATTTTATATTTATTTTTATACAAATCAATTTGAGCTAAAGTTTGGTTTGTGAAAGAATTACTCATAACAAAAGATGGATGACCTGTTGCACAACCTAAATTAACCAAACGTCCTTCGGCTAATAAAATAATGGAATGACCGTCGGCAAAAATATATTGGTCAACCTGTGGTTTAATGTTATTTTTTTTAATCCCGGGAAGTGCCTCTAATTGTGTAACTTGAATTTCATTATCAAAATGTCCGATGTTGCAAACAATTGCTTCGTTTTTCATTTTTTGCATATCTTCTGCTTTAATAATGTCGCAATTGCCTGTTGTTGTAACATAAATATTCCCTTCGGAAATAGCATCTTCTAAAGTTGTTACTTCAAATCCTTCCATTGATGCCTGTAATGCACAAATTGGGTCAATTTCGGTTACAATAACTCTTGCACCGTAACTACGCATTGATTTTGCACAACCTTTACCAACATCGCCATAACCGCAAACGACAACAACTTTACCAGCTAACATTATGTCGGTAGCTCGTTTAATTCCATCGGCTAATGATTCGCGACAACCGTATAAATTATCAAATTTAGATTTTGTTACAGAATCGTTTACGTTTATTGCTGGAAAAAGCAATTCGCCTTTTTCAAACATCTGATATAAACGATGAACTCCAGTAGTAGTTTCTTCTGAAACACCTTTCATATCTTTAGCTAACTGGCTAAAATAATTTTTATTTTGTGCTAAAGCTTCAGAAATCGTGTTTTTAATTATTTGTTCTTCGTGAGTTAAAGATGGATATTTTAAAAACTCAGGATTTTTCTCGGCTTTTATTCCCCAATGGAGCAACAAAGTAGCATCGCCACCATCATCAACTATTGACGTTGGTCCTTGCCCATTTTTAAAAGATAATGCATGCATTGTGCACCACCAATATTCTTCTAATGATTCGCCTTTCCACGCAAAAACCGGAACTCCTGTAGTAGCTATTGCAGCGGCTGCATGGTCTTGTGTTGAAAAGATATTACAACTTGCCCAACGAACATCTGCACCAAGCTCAACAAGTGTTTCGATAAGAACAGCAGTTTGAATTGTCATGTGCAATGAGCCGGAAATTCGTGTACCTTTTAATGGTTTTGCTTGTCGGTGTTTTTTGCGAAGCGACATAAGTCCCGGCATTTCGGTTTCAGCAAGTTTAATTTCTTTACGTCCCCAATCTGCTAAGGACATATCTTTTACTTTATAATTTAAAGTTTCTGTCATTGTATCATTCATGTTTTTAAATTTTTGTGCAAAGATAGTTAAAATATAATTTTTTAATGTAATTTTCAAATATATACTTACATTTATGAGTTTGGTTTAAAAAGAATTTGGTTAAAGATTTTCAACATTTTTTTACCCTAAGCCCTAAAGGGAAAATGTTGAAAATCAGACTCACTTTAGGGTAAGGGACAAATCTGATTTTTAACTTTTCCCGATTTTCAAACCTTTTTAGATTGGACTTATTTAATAAAAAATTAAAATATCATGAATAATCCTTTAAGCAAAATGAAAATAATAGAGTCAATAATTCCTCCACCTCCATACCATTGGGTTGGTAATGGATTTAAAGTAAATGGAATTTTTCCAGAGGGAATAAATTCCGAAAAAAGAATGTCGCCATTTTTTCTTCTTGATTACAATGCAAAAACTGAATTTGCTCCAAGCGAAAAACCAAGAGGCGTTGGAGTTCACCCACACAGAGGTTTCGAAACTGTAACAATTGCCTATAAAGGGAAAGTTGAACACCACGACAGCAAAGGCAATCATGGTGTTATTGGCGAAGGAGATGTGCAATGGATGACAGCCGGTTCAGGAATTTTACATAAAGAATATCACGAAAAAGAATTTAGCAAAAAAGGTGGCGTATTTCAAATGGTGCAATTATGGGTTAACTTACCTGCAAAATATAAAATGACAACGCCAAAATATCAACCTATAACATATAACACATTTGGAAAATATAATTTGCCCGATAACAATGGTATTTTGAATGTAATTGCTGGAAAATTCAAAGATATTGCAGGACCTGCATATACTTTTTCGCCAATAAATGTTTACGATATTAAATTGAATAAATCTGTAGCTTTAAAAATTGAATTGCCTGAAAATTACAATACTGGTATTTTAATGATTGAAGGCAACTCAATAATTAATGAGCAAAACGTACTTGAAAACAATTTTATTCTATTTAAAAATTCAGGAACGAAAATTTTATTTAACGCATTAACAAATTGCACGTTTTTAGTTTTAAGTGGTGAACCAATTGATGAACCTATTGCAGCCCATGGTCCTTTTTTAATGAATACTGACGAAGAAATTCAGAATGCTATTGACGATTATTATACTGGTAAATTTGGAAACCTTGAAGATTAAAATTGTTTAATAAGATAAATCTAAATAATATTAGCATTTTTTGTAACTTTGCTTTACAATTTTAATTATAAACATAATGAAAAAAGCAGAAATTCATACCGAAAAAGGTGTTATGTACGTTGAGTTTTACGAAAATGACGCACCAAATACAGTAAAAAACTTTTGCGATTTAGCCAACAAAGGATTTTACAACGGATTAACTTTTCATAGAGTTATTCCAAATTTTGTAATTCAGGGCGGTTGCCCAAAAGGCGATGGAACAGGCGGACCCGATTATAAAATTAAATGCGAACTTAATGGCGGCAATCAATACCACGACCGCGGCGTTCTTTCTATGGCTCACGCCGGTAAAGACACCGGTGGCTCACAATTTTTTGTTTGTCATAGCAGAGAAAATACTGCCCATTTAGACGGGCATCACACATGTTTTGGTAAAGTTTACAAAGGACTTGAAGTTATTGATGCTATTAGACAAGATGATGAAATTGAAAAAATTGTAATAATAGAAGAATAATTTTATAATTGACCTAACAGGTTTTTAAAACCTGTTAAGACTTAAATATTAAAATTGAATAAATTCACAAACATATTATTTGTGCTTTGTTTTTTATCTACTAATTTATTGTTTTCTCAAACTGGAAACTTTAATTGGATAAATAAAGCAGGCGGATTATTGCTTGATGCAAGCCGTTATGTTACTACCGATTTAGAAAATAACATTTGCATTACCGGCGAATTTGAACAATCGGCAACATTTGACACAACAAATTTAACTTCTCATAATTTCGATTTATTTGTCGCAAAATATAACGAAAGTGGTGAATTAATTTGGGTTCAACAAGCTACTTCAACTAATGATTTATTTAGCAGAAGCATAGCTTCCGACACAAAAAACAATATATACATAGCTGGTAATTTTTTAGATACTCTTATAATTGGCGACACAGTTGTGGCAGGTCCAATTAATTTAAAAACTGCCTTTTTAGCAAAGTACGATACTTATGGACAGTTTTTATGGGTAAGAACCGCAGTCAGCAATTCTTTTGCAATTGCATACAGCATAGCCATTAATTCAAACGATGAAATATATGTTGATGGAATGTTTGAAGATAGTTTAACTATTGGCAACAACACAATATTACATAATTTACCATTTATACATTCTGTTTTTATAGCAAAGTACGACGATTTAGGAAATTTAATTGGTGCGAGAAAAATTTCCGGATTGGATTGCGTTCACTCAGGTTTTATTCACATTGATAATGCCGGCAACTATTATATAAATGGATTAGTATTTGATAATGCAGACTTTATTGATACTATAATTTATAATTCAAATGGATTTAATTATTTTGCAAAATACGACAATAACGACAATTTCCTTTGGGTAAAACAATCACAAGGTACTTTCTTTAATTCTATCAGCACCGACAACGATTATAATATTTACTTGTCGGGATTATTTTATGGTTCGGTTACTATCGAAAATCAAAATCTTGTATCGAATGGCAATTCCGATATTTTTATTGCAAAATATACCCCAACCGGAAATTTTGTTTGGGTAAAACAAGCAGGTAGCAACAATGATGATGATTGTTTAACAATGTGCAACACTTTAAATAATGAATTTTTTATAGGTGGCAACTTTAAAGATACTGCTTTTTTTAATAACGATTCTATCGTTTCTATTGGCAATAGCGATATGTATATTGCAAAATTCGACAGTTCCGGAAATTTCTTTTTTGCTAAAAGTTTTGGTAGTATTAATATTGATAATTGCTCTTCGGTTGCATTTTCAAATTCAGAAAAATTATATGCTACCGGAACTTATAACAATATGCTTTTTTGGGAAAATGATTCTTTACCTGGATATGGTAACGATGATATTTTTCTTGCTCAAATGAGTGATGTGTTAGTTAGCAGTTACTTGCAAAATAATATTATTGATTGTACTATTTTCCCAAACCCTGCAAATAACTTTATTAATATTATTATTCATAATGTTAATAATAAAGCAGCCATTCAACTTGTTGATTTGTTTGGTAAAGTAATTTCTCAAAATGAAATTACATTAAATTCAAATTACACATATAAGCAATTAGACGTCAGTAATTTACAGAAAGGAATGTATATTTTAAAAATTTCAAGTGCAAAAGGTATTATCTCAAAAAAAGTGATAATAAATTAAATAGTCGAACCTTAAAAACCCTCATTGGAAATTAAAGTCATTGTAAATTCTAATTGTGTATTTTTTTTTATTTTTCTTTTTTCACCACC
>MENF01000036.1 GCA_001769035.1 Bacteroidetes bacterium GWA2_32_17 | reverse complement strand
AACGGCGAATCGTACTGATGCTGTTTGAGTTTGCAAAATATTTAAAAAGAGACGGGGAATGGACGAAAGGGCGAAACGGTGAATTTGTTTCCGTTTTCCCGATTCTCCCATTCACATTATTTTTTTTTGTAAATTTATGTTCGTTGAGTACAACGCCGATTCTCCGATTCCCCCTATCTCCGGTTCGTCCCATCTCCATTTCTTTAAAATATTTTTGCAAATCCCGAAAAATCGGAACAAGCTCTGATTTCATTCAGTATAAAAAATGTACAATACGATATCGGATATACCCGGTATAAAGTATTAGTTACTTCTCCAATCGTTATGTTATCAAACATTTTTTAGCATTTTTCTTGAGAAAACACGACTATTTCATAAACATTTTATTATATTTTATCATTTTATATGCTGTATAATATCAATTTTTTTATTGATATTAATTAAAAAGATATTACCTTTGTTGAATTAATTAATTAATTAACCTTATAAAATAAAGAAAAGGAATATGGAAGCAACAAAAGTTTCAAATCCAAAAGTAGAAGCCTTTATGGCTAAAGTAATTGCTAAGAATCCGGGGGAATCCGAATTTCATCAGGCAGTTCGTGAAGTAGTTGAATCTCTTATGCCGTTTATTGAAGAGAATCCTAAATACAGGAATGCAAAAATTCTTGAAAGAATTGTTGAACCCGAAAGAGTTTTTATGTTTCGTGTACCTTGGTTAGACGACAAAGGCGAAATTCAAATAAATCGCGGTTTTCGCATTCAAATGAACAGTGCTATTGGACCATACAAAGGTGGTCTTCGTTTTCATCCAACCGTATATTTAGGAATATTAAAATTTTTAGCTTTTGAGCAGGTCTTAAAAAACTCATTAACTACACTCCCTATGGGTGGCGGTAAAGGTGGTTCCGATTTCGATCCTAAAGGAAAATCAGACAATGAAGTAATGCGTTTTTGCCAGAGTTTCATGACAGAATTATGCAAACACATTGGTGCTGATACAGATGTACCTGCCGGTGATATTGGCGTAGGTGGTCGCGAAATTGGTTTTATGTTTGGACAATACAAAAGACTTCGCAATGAATTTACCGGTGTTTTAACAGGAAAAGGCCTTGAGTGGGGTGGCTCACTTATTCGTCCCGAAGCTACCGGATATGGGTGCGTTTACTTTGCAGAAGAAATGTTAAAAACACGCGGCGATAGTTTTAAAGGAAAAACAGTTGTTGTTTCTGGTTCAGGAAATGTTTCACAATATGCTATTGAAAAAGTAACCCAGCTTGGTGGGAAAGCTGTTACAGCTTCAGATTCAAATGGATTTATTTATGACCCAAAAGGAATTGATGCTGAGAAACTATCTTTCATTATGAATCTTAAAAACGTGAAACGCGGCAGGATTAAAGAATATGCTGATAAATACGGTTGCGAATACTACGAAGGAAAAACTCCTTGGGGAATTAAATGCAATGTAGCTTTGCCTTGTGCTACACAAAATGAATTAAAAGAAAACGACGCTCTTACACTTACAAAAAATGGTTGTATTTGCGTTTGCGAAGGAGCCAATATGCCTTCAACTATAGAAGCTGTTGAGATTTTTATCGAAAAGAAAATACTCTATGGTCCCGGTAAAGCTGCTAATGCAGGCGGTGTAGCTACTTCAGGATTAGAAATGTCGCAAAATTCATTACGGTTGTCATGGACTCGTGAAGAAGTTGATGAAAGACTCCATAATATTATGAAGAGCATTCATGCAACTTGCGAAAAATATGGCAAAGAAAAGGATGGCTTTATTAACTATGTTAACGGAGCAAACATTGGAGGATTTGTGAAAGTTGCTGAAGCTATGATGGCTCAGGGCTTAGTATAATTATATCGAAGAAAAAAAGGCTTTGCAAATGCAAAGCCTTTTTTCTTTTCCTTTTGTTTAAATATTGCATAACTATAGCTTTTCTTTTTTTTATTTAAAGAAATTGATTTATAATTGCAATATTATTTCTACATTCATTTTATTATAAAAATTGTATTTTATGCGAATTAAACGTATTGTTAATGAGATTAATAGTACTACCACTGATAGTACAATAGAAATTGAAAAACTTGACCCAGTTATTGAAAAATTCCGCAATAAGAAAGGAAACTTAATTCCTATTCTTCAGGCAACTCAAAACACTTTTGGATTTATTCCAAAAGACGCTTTCGAATACATTGCTGAAAAAACTGGTTTGTTACTTACAGATATGTATGGTGTTGCAACTTTTTATGCACAATTCAGATTAAAACCTGTAGGAAAACATATAATAAAGGTATGTCATGGAACTGCTTGTCATGTGCAAAATGCAGGTATTATTACCGAATCAATAATGGAAGCACTTAAAATTTCAGACGGCGAAACAACTCCCGACAATTTATTTACACTTGAGTCTATTGCGTGCCTTGGCTGTTGCTCATTAGCACCTGTAATGATGATAGATAAAGAAGTTTATGGTAAACTTACAGGGAAATTGTCTGTTAATATTGTTAAAGAAATTCAGTTAAAAGAAAAAAATTAAAAAATATGCCACAGATTACACTAAACTCATTCAATAGTCATACGATAGTCAAACATAGTCATTCAATGGTCATACAATTGTTTAACAACTGAATGACACGAAGTGAATGACAATGTATGACTGTTTTATTATATCTTTAGTAGTTTAAAATTAGTATAATCTTTGGTAAATTATAATTAATTAAAAAAATAAAACATCTTCCAATAATGGAAAAAATAAAAGTTTTAGTAGGGATGGCAAGTTGCGGAATTGCAGCAGGTGCCTCAAAAGTTTACGATAAAATATTTGAATTAAAAAAATTAGAAAACCTCGATTTTGAACTTGTAAAAACTGGCTGCACAGGAATGTGTTTTCGTGAACCGTTAGTTGAAATTATTGACCATAGTGGCTCGTTTTTATATGGCGAAATTGACGAAAAAAAAGCTGTAGAGATTTTCGAAAAGCACATTAAAAATTCTGAACCTGTAAAAGATTACGTAGTAAAATCAGATCTTTTTGAAACTTCCGATGCCCCATATTTTAAAGGTCAGGTTAAAACAGTTTTGCGTAACTGCGGAGTAATTGACCCTGAAAGCATTTGCGATTACGAAAAACAAAACGGTTATAAAGCAATTAAGAAAATTTTAAACGAAAACATTACGCAGGAAACTGTTATTCAAACCATTATAGATTCTGGGTTAAGAGGACGTGGTGGAGGTGGCTTTTCAACAGGAATGAAATGGAAATTTGCATATAACAATAAATCTGATGAAAAATTTATTATTTGCAATGCCGATGAAGGCGACCCCGGTGCTTTTATGGACCGTTCTGTTCTCGAAGGTGACCCACATTCTGTTTTAGAAGGAATGATAATTGCCGCTTTTGCAATTGGAGGAACTGAAGGTGTAATTTATTGTCGTGCAGAATATCCATTGGCAATAATCCGCTTAAACATTGCACTTTCGCAAGCCCGCGAAAAAAGTTATCTCGGAAAAAACATTTTCGGAAAAGAAGGTTTTAACTTTGATATTCATGTTAAAGAAGGTGCCGGAGCTTTTGTTTGTGGCGAAGAAACCGCTTTAATGGCATCAGTAGAAGGCGAAAGAGGAATGCCGCGTCGCCGTCCACCTTTTCCTGCTGTATCGGGACTTTGGAAAAAACCTACAAATATTAACAATGTAGAAACTTTTGCAAATGTTGCATCTATTATATTAAATGGTGCTGAATCTTTTAATAAATATGGTACCGAAAAATCGAAAGGAACAAAAGTTTTTGCCCTAACAGGAAAAATAAAACATGGTGGTTTAGTTGAAGTTCCTATGGGAATTTCAATTAACGACATTATTTTTAAACTTGGCGGCGGCATTCAGGACGATAAAAAATTTAAAGCCGTTCAGCTTGGCGGACCTTCTGGTGGCTGCATACCGGAATATATGTCGGATATCCTTGTTGATTACGATTCGGTTAATGCCACCGGTGCAATTATGGGTTCCGGCGGAATGGTTGTTATGGACGAAACAACATGCATGGTTGATATGGCAAGATTTTTTCTCGATTTTACTCAAAAAGAATCGTGCGGAAAATGTACTTTTTGCCGTATCGGGACAAAAAGAATGTTAGAAATATTAATCCGTATTACCGAAGGCGAAGGTCGCGAAGGCGATATTGAACTTTTAGAAGAACTTGCATATCAAATTAAAGATGGTTCGTTATGCGGATTAGGACAAACAGCACCAAACCCGGTTTTAACTACCATTAAATATTTCCGTAACGAATATGAAGCTCATATAAAAGATAAAAAATGTCCTTCATATAATTGTAAAAAACTTATAACATACACTGTTGTTGAAGACAAATGTACGGGTTGTGTTGTTTGTGCAAAAAACTGCCCTGTTAACGCTATTACAGGTGAACGCAAAAAAGTTCACTTTATAAATCAGGAAATCTGCATTAAATGTGGAGTATGTTTTAACAAATGTAAATTCGAAGCAATAAAATTATCGTAATAATTAAAATCATGAGCTCACTAAATATAATATTAAACGGTAAAAATATAACTGGAAATTCCGGCGAATCAATTCTTGAATTAGCTAAACGTAATGGAATAGAAATTCCAACATTATGTAACGACCCAAGATTAGAACCTTATTCGTCGTGTTATGTTTGTGTTGTTGAAGTTGAGGGAATGAGAGGATTACAACCTTCATGCTCAACAAAAATTACCGAAGGAATGAAAATAACAACTAACAACGAAAAAATATTCACAGCTCGTCAGGCAGCACTTAATTTACTTGTTAGTAACCATTATGCCGATTGCGTTGCACCGTGCAAACAAACCTGTCCTGCTGGTGTTGATGTTCAGGGATACATTTCGCTAATCGAAAAAGGATTATATAACGAAGCGGTTGAGTTAATTAAAAAAGTAAATCCACTTCCTGCAATTTGCGGCCGTATTTGTGTTCGTCCTTGCGAAGCTGCATGTCGTCGTAATTTATTAGACGAAGGAGCTCCCGTTGGAATAGATTATTTAAAACGTTTTGCTTCAGATATTGATTTAGAATCTCCAACCAGATATGTTCCAAAAGTAAAATCAGCAACAGGGAAAAATGTAGCAATAATTGGTGCCGGTCCTGGTGGATTATCGGCTGCATGGTTTTTACAACTTCAAGGTCATCATTGCGATATTTTTGAAGCAAACCCAAAATCAGGCGGTTGGTTAAGATATGGAATTCCTGAATATCGTCTTCCAAATAACATTATAGATAAAGAAGTTTCAGCTATTACTGAATTAGGTGCAAATATTTTTTATAACAAATCACTTGGTAAAAATATAAGTTATAAAGAAATAAAAGAAAAATACGATGCAACAATTTTAACAATTGGTTCGCAAGGCGGAGCTCCAATAGGTTGCGAAGGCGATGATACCGAAAATGTTTTTAATGGAATAGAATTTTTACGAAATATGGAAATTACCGGTCAACGGTACAATTTCAAAGGAAAAACTATTGCAGTTATTGGCGGTGGAAACACAGCTATGGATTGTTGCCGTACTTCTATCCGATGCCATGCCGATAAAGTTTATGTTATTTATCGCCGTAGCGAAAAAGAAATGCCTGCAAACCCAATCGAAATACACGAATCGAAACTCGAAGGTGTTGAATATATGTTTCTTACAGCACCAAAAAAAGTAAATAAAGATGAGCAAGGAAAAGTAAAATCAATTACTTGTTTAAAAATGGAATTGGGCGAACCAGATGCTTCAGGCAGACGCAGACCAATGGTTATAGAAAATTCCGATTTTGATGTTTCTGTTGATTATATTCTTGCTGCAATAGGTCAAAAAACTATTGCCGATTTTATTTCCGATATAAATCAAAATTATAACAACGAGCAATCCGATAGCAATCGGATAAAAGTTAATAAATGGGGGCATTTAGATGCAAACCCTGTAACATTACAAACAGGAATAAGTTCAATTTTTGCCGCAGGTGATGGCGTTACCGGACCCGCAACTGTTATTGAGGCAATTGCACAAGCAAGAAAGGCATCAAATAGTTGCCATCAATATTTAACCGGACAAGCATTAACTCCCGAAAATTATGAATTTATAAGCAAAAAAGACAATTTCAAAAAACAAATTAAAGAAGATTACAAAGGGAAATTCACAAAACAATTAAGACACGAAATGCCAACTCTCGACTCTAAAATTCGAGTTAATTTTAAAGAAGTTGAATTAGGTTACGAAAACGAAGAAATAGCAAAACAAGAAACAAATCGTTGCCTCGAATGTGGCTGTGTTGAATACTACACCTGCGATTTAAAAAAATACTCAACCGAATATAATTCAACACAAGAAAAATATAAGGGCGATTTTAAACAATTTGCAGTAAATTTTGAGCATCCATTTATTGAAATAGACAACAATAAATGTATTTTATGTGCACGTTGTGTGAGAATTTGTCGCGAAGTAGTTGGAGCAAATGCATTGGGCTTAATTAATCGTGGTTTCGATACTTATGTCGTGCCAAGTTTGGGCAAAAACCTTAGCGAAACAAACTGCGAATCATGTGGGTTATGTATTTCTGCTTGCCCAACTGCTGCAATTACCGAAAATGTTCCATTTAAACCAGGACCAGTTCTTACAAATTCTATTAAATCAATTTGTAATTATTGTTCAGTAGGATGTGAAATAGAATATCACCAAAAAGGTAATTTTATTTGGCGTGTTACAGGAAGTGGTGGACTAATTAATAAAGATGGAAATATTTGTCGTTTCCCAAAATTTGGTTATAACAAAATAAATGATAAATCGCGAATAACAAAACCATTGTTAAAACAAAACGGAAAATTTAATGAAATTTCTTTTGAAGAAGCGTACTCAATTATTGCAAATAAAGTAAGTTCAATTAATCCCGAAGAAACTGCTGTTTTTGCAGGAGCAAGATTATCAAACGAAGAAATTTTCTTAGTTAAAAAGTTTGCAACCGATGGAATTAAAACTCATAATATTGGCTCGTTCCATTATCTAAACAGAGGCGACGGGTATAAACAAAATAGTTTTGCAAACACTCCATTTGAACAAATAAAAGGAGCCGAAAAAATCGTTTTGTTTGGCTCCGAAATTAATTCCGATAACGCAGTTGTAGGTTTTATGATTGGAAATCAGAAATTTCTTAATCATATTAAAGTTGATTTAATAACTACTCGCAAAATATCTTCAGTTGAATACAAAACCGAAAACAATTTACATATTAAATCGTACTACCATTTTATTAAAGCAGCTAATTATTACTTAGTATCGCAAAACAAACAAAACAATTTGTTTATCACTTCGAAATGCAGCGGTTTCGATAATTATAAAAAACTTGTACTTGCCGAAAATTTCGACGAAATTGTTAAAAAATCAGGCGTAACAACCGACTCAATAATAAATTTTGCCGATGGTTACAACATGACAGCAAATGCAATTTTAGTGTTTTCAGAAAAAGAAATATCGGCAAACACCTCTGTTGAAATTCGCAATTTTGCAATGCTTACAGGTAAATTAGGTAAAACTTCGATGGGAGTTATTTCGCTTAAAGAGAAAAACAATTCCGAAGGAATTATAAATTTTGAAATTGATTCATTAACAAATAATTTAAAAGAAAAATTAGATTCAGGAAAAGTAAAAAATTTATTTGTTTTTGGCGAAGACCCAATAGGTTGTTCAACAAATAATAACAAAGTGAACGGTTGGTTCAAAAATAATGATTTTGTTGTTGTTCAGGATTATTTTATGACCGAAACAGCAAAACTTGCATCGCTTATTCTACCTGCATCTTTCCCTTTCGAAACCGGCGGAAGTTTTACAAACACTCAAAAAGTTATTCAGCAATTCGACGGAACTAATTCAGAAATAATTTCCAATTGCAATTTAACTCAACTTGTTTCGCTTGCTAAAAAACTTAACATAAAAGGCATTCAAACCGGCGATGAAGTAAATACCGAAATGCTTAAAGAAATTGCAAAAACAAATAGCACCAAAATGTTAGCTTTTGAAAACACAACAACCTACAATGATAGTAAACTATTCGATTTTGGTTGCGATAATTTTGTGATGAGATTTGAAAAATATTTTGAAAATTCATTTACAGTTAAAAACAAAGAATATGAAAGAGTTTAATTCAGTTGACGACATTCTCGATTTTGCAATAATTAACGAACAACAAGCCGTTGATTTTTACAAAGCACTTGCTTTAAGAACCAATAATGAAGATATGCGACAAACTTTCGAGAAGTTTGCAGTAGAAGAAATTGGACATAAAGCCAAACTTACAAAAATTAAAGAAGAGAAAATTTTTACTGCCGGCAAAGAAGTTATTCAAGATTTAAAACTTTCCGATTATGTTGACTATGTTAAACCATCAGATGATATGAGTTATCAAGATGCATTAATTTTAGCAATGAAACGCGAAAAATCTGCTTTTAAACTTTATATCAATTTAGCTACAAAAACCCAAAATAAAGGATTGCAGGATTTGTTTTTACAATTAGCCCAGGAAGAATCGAAGCATAAATTGATGTTTGAGATTGAATATGATGAGGTTATTTTAAAGGAGAATTAAATTTATTGTGACTGCTCAGCAGCCAATGAAAGAAGATTAAGATTAAAAAACGAACAATGCCAAATGTTCAATTTACATGAGCAAATAAAAAAAGTAATAATGATAAAAGAAGAAAGGTAACTACTCAGCCACTAAATATGGAATTTTTGCCACAGATTGCACAAATTTACGCAGATTTAAAACCACCAAAGGTGGTTTATTGGCGAAAATTGATTAAAAAAGATTTTATTTTAATCTGTGACGTCTGCGTAATCTGTGGCAAATATTTGTTTATGAACTCTTTGAACCGGCTGAGTAGTTACGAAGAAAGAAAGTTTGATATCGAAGATCGTTTAATTGATTTTGCAGTTATGATAAGCGAGTCCGTTAGATTACGAACGATGACTTGAACATTGTTAGTTGTTCGTTTGGCATTGAACATTTTTTATGGTTTCTTATCATATAGGTGAATAAAAAATGTAATATATTTGCTGCTGAGTAGTGACAATTTATTAACTGTAACCCTTTTTAATGATAAAATATTAATAATGTGAATTAAGTGTTGAATTTTTTTTCGTTCCGTTATAAATGTTATGTTGAAAAAAAACCATAACCAAATTAACTTAAGATTGAATATCGAATAATTTGGAGAGGAGACGGAAGTGAGGTAATTAAAAATTGAAGTTTGTTGCG
>MENF01000035.1:15094-24140 GCA_001769035.1 Bacteroidetes bacterium GWA2_32_17 | reverse complement strand
TTATTATTTTTATATTCCACGACCTAAAGGTCGTGGCAATATATATAATTTTGCAATAATTTATTTGGAAAGATGTCTATTAATATTTCAATTTTATCAATAATATACTTTGCCCGATGTAAATTTGTAACTACACAGCCGACATAAAAGTTGTCGCAAAGACAGGGCTTATGACCGAAAACGAATCCGATAGAAAGCTGATAGCCAAAATATCAGTTAGAAATCACTGATTACAAAATTACAATTTCATTCCGTTTTTTTTAGTATAAATCGGGGTTTTGTAAAAAGGCGACTTTTCTAATGGTATAACAACCATTCAATGTATGTATGCTCCAGAATTTTCATTTCATTCGGAAGGTATCAGAGTAAAAGTTGAGTAAATATATGATGTGCAATAATATAAATTGATTTAGTTGTTTATTTTATTGTTTATAAATATTTTAATTTTAAGGTAAGTTAATAAATTTTTTTATATTATGTTTAGTAGTTTGTTGAATACTAAATAATATACAAAATGAACATGAAAATATTTTTTACCTTAATTTTTATTTTTAGCTTTACGTATTCTTCTTTTGCTCAAACAGTTATTGAAATGACTCATCCTACTGATGCACAATTAGTTTTACTCAAAGTAGATAATAAAAAAGATGCAGATGTTATTGCTTATAAAACTAAAAAGAAAAGCGAAAGCCAGCAATGGGATTGCCTTTGGAAATTCAAAAAATGGGGTTTTGCTAACTTATCAATTTTTATTTTGAATAATATTGCAGACACTGTACTATATAAGGATGATGAAAACGGATTTGCAATAGATGGGAAAGTTTTTTTTACTGACAATAAAGAAGAAAGAGGGTATAATGAACAAGATTTCAGATTAGAAAGAGTGTTTAGAAAACTCAAGGAAGTTCCAAACGATAATAAAGTTGCTTCGGTTAAAGTTATCATTCCAACTTCGTATTTAATTTCATTCGAAGGAAATTTGAATTTTAACGACTCACCAAAAAGTTTTCCGACTGGAGTTAGAGTTTCAATAGTTGACTCTGCGTTAATAAATACTTTTACAGTAAATAATCCCGATTCAAATCATTTTAAATTCAAACAACAATTAGATAAAGGCGCTTACAATATATTAATTACATCCGATAATTACAGGCAATATGTTGAGCCATTTTTTGTAAATGAGAAAGATACTTTATTAAATAAAGTTTTAAATGTAACTTTAATTCCTAATGTTATTGTAAAAAATGAAATAATAAACAAACCATTAAAAGAAAATTTACTTGTTGTAAATAATTTATTTTTCGATTTTGCAAAATATGAACTTCGTCAGGAGTCAAAAAATGAATTAAATAAAGTTGCCGAAGTAATGAAAGTTAATCCATCAATAAAATTAGAATTAGTAGGATATACCGATTCAAAAGGTTCAAAAGAGTACAATTTAAAATTATCTAATTTAAGAGCAAAAGCCGCTTTAAATTATCTAAAGAAAAATGGTGTTAATTCTAAAAATCTAATTTACAAAGGCAGGGGTGAAAAAATGCCTGTTGCAGTTAATAATATTAATGGAAAGGACAGCAGGGACGGCAGAAAATATAATCGCCGGGTAGAAATAAAATTTGTAAATGCAGAGCTAACAAATATTAAAGTTGAATCTATTATTGTTCCCGATAATTTACAAATTAAAGATAACAGAAAAAGATAAATTATAAACGGGATATATTTTAATATTTATGAATATAAAAAGGCATAAAGGTATAAGGTATAAGGAATAAAGGCATGAGGAAGAGTGTGTTATGTCCTATACCTTTTTAAGCTTTACCTAAAACCCGAAAGCAATAATTTAGTCAGTGCAATTATAACATCTGATTTTTTTATTATTTCCGTTTATCTTTGTGCCAAAACGTTGTTTTGCTAATTAAAAAATTATATATACTCATACTTAATGGGTTCCGTTTACGGAAGCTATCCGATAGTTATCGGATTAGAATGAGCTATACCGCTCGGATTATTTGTGTTTTTGTTCCGAATCGGTATATAATTTATTTATTATTTGCAACGACTTTATTGTCGTGCAATCCTACCCGGTTTGTTTCAGAAAATGAATATCTTTTAAACAAAGTAAAAGTAAAAAACGATAATAAAAACATTGATTTAGATGAAGTAGAAAGTTATATTAAACAAAAGCCAAATAAACATATTCTTTTTATATTTCGCTTTCATTTAGCAGTTTACAATTTAGCACACATTGGTAAAGAAAGAAAGTGGAAAACTAAAATTGGCAATGTTGTTGGTGAGGAACCTGTTGTGTTTGATGTTACAAAAACCGAAAAATCGTGTAATCAAATTAAATCATATTTAATAAATAAAGGATATTATTATTCAAATGTAACCGACAGTATAACAAAAAAGGGTAAAAAAAAAGTTAATATAACATATTACATAGAAACGAATACCCCTTATAAAATAAGAAATGTAAATTTTAAAATTAGTGATGAAAGAGTTTCATCATTTATTCTTCCCGATTCTACTTCAACAATTCTTAAAAAAGGGGTTAATTTCGATTCAGATATTCTTCAAAATGAACGATTGAGAATTACAGAAAAATTAAAATCGAACGGATATTATTACTTCTCAAAAGAATTTGTAGAATTTGAAGCCGACACTTCGGTTGGTAATTTTAATGTTGATATTAGTATTGTTATTAAAAATAATAATGAGCAAAACGGAACTGAAAATTTTGTTGAAAAACACAAACAATATTTAATTGATACAGTTTTTTTTTATACCGATTTTGACCCCAAATTAGCCCTACAAGAAAGAGAAAAATATTTCAAAAATTTTGATACAATTCAGCAAAATGGATATTATTTTATTACTACAAACGGTATAAAAATTAAACCGAAAGTATTAATTAGAGCAAGTTATTTATTTAAAGACAATTATTATAATGTTCGCGATGTTGACAGAACATATAGAAATTTAACATCACTTAAAACTTTTCGGCTCGTTAATATAAAATTTGAAAATTCGCCAGGAATAAATTATTTGAATAGTTACATTCAATTAACACCTTTAAGTAAACAATCGTATAAACTTGAAATTGAAGGTACAAACTCATCAGGAAATTTAGGTATTGCCGGAAATGTTTCGTACCAAAATAGAAATATTTTTGGAGGTGCACAATTATTAGATTCTAAAGTTAGAGGAGCAATTGAACGACAAAGTGCAGTAATTCGCGAAAACGAACAACAAATTCAACAATATTTACCTTTTAATACAATAGAATTAGGTGGCGAATCGAAATTATATTTTTCTACATTTTTAATGCCTTTTAATATGGAGCAATTTGTTAAAAGACGCAATCCAAAAACAAGTATCTCAATTTCATATAATTATCAGCAACGCCCAGATTACACACGTACAATTTCTAATGCAACGTTTGGATATATCTGGCAAGGGAATAAAAATCTTAAGCACTTTTTTAATCCATCAGAATTTAATTATGTTAATTTACCATATATTTCATGGAAATTCAGAAACTCAATTAATGGTACTTTTCTCGAAAATAGTTATACTAACCATATTGTTACTGTTACTTCTTATAGGTTTTTATTTAACGATGCTAACTATGGAAAGCGACATGATAATTTATACGTAAGAGGTCAATTTGAATCTTCAGGAAATATTTTAACATTTTACAATAATATTAATAATTCTAAAAAAGTAGATGGTAGTTATCAGTTATTAAATACCCGTTACGCACAATTTGTAAAAGCTGAATGTGATTTACGATACTATCATAAGGTAACAAAAGGTACAAAAATGGCATATCGGGTATTTGGCGGAATAGGTGTTCCTTATGGAAATTTAAACGTTTTACCTTTCGAAAAAAGATATTTTGCCGGTGGTGCAAGTAGTATCAGAGCTTGGCCTGTTCGTAGTTTAGGTCCTGGTTCGTATTACGATACCCTTAATAATGCTTCAGCAGACATTAAATTAGAAGCAAATTTAGAGTATCGCTTTAAACTATTCTGGGTTATTGAAGGTGCATTATTTGTTGATGCCGGTAACATCTGGGATTTGAAGAAAAATGATGAACGACCTGGTGCCGTTTTTGAAGGAAAAGATTTTTATAATGATATAGCTATTGGTTATGGAATGGGTATGCGTTTAGATTTTTCATTTTTTATTTTTAGGATTGACTTTGGAATTAAAGGACGCGACCCTTCGCAACCTATTGGCGAAAGATGGCTGCAATGGCATCGAAAAATTCAGCCATCCGATTATTCATTTAATTTAGGAATTGGTTATCCTTTTTAATTTATTTTTAATTTTGTAACTATTAAGTGTGCAAGTTAAACGAAAAATTATATTAACTTTAACACTGATTAGTTACTTAATTTTTACTTCTTAAATCATAATAACTTGTTCGATATTCATTATTTTTTTTATTTAAAAACATGAAACGCTGATTTCTGATTTTAATTTTATATTTTTGGTCAATATTTAAAATTTAATTTATTATGAGCGAAAAAATATTTGATAAAGTAAAACCCGGAGTTGCATGGGGCGAAAGTTTAAAAGAAATTTTCCGTATTGCAAAAGAAAACGGATTTGCTATACCTGCCGTAAATGTTACTGGAACCGATACTGTTAACGCTGTTATGGAAGCTGCAAAAACAGTAAAATCACCGGTTATTATTCAGTTTTCTAATGGTGGTGCCCAATTTTATGCAGGTAAAGGTTTGCCTAACGAAAAGCAAGAGGCATCTATAGCTGGAGCTATCTCCGGTGCAATACATATTCATAGTCTTGCCGAAATGTATGGTGTGCCGGTAATTATTCATACCGACCATGCTGCTAAAAAACTTTTACCATGGATTGATGGATTGCTTGATGCTGGCGAAAAATATTTTACTGAACATGGTAAACCATTATTTAGTTCACACATGCTCGATTTAAGTGAAGAACCATTACACGAAAATGTCGAAATTTGTAAGAAATATCTGACCAGAATGTCAAAAATAGGAATGCTTTTAGAAATTGAGCTTGGTTGTACTGGTGGCGAAGAAGATGGAATTGACAATTCAGAAATTGATAATGCAAGACTATATACTCAACCACAAGATGTTGC
This sequence comes from Bacteroidetes bacterium GWA2_32_17, assembly GCA_001769035.1. Lineage (GTDB taxonomy): Bacteria > Bacteroidota > Bacteroidia > Bacteroidales > GWA2-32-17 > GWA2-32-17. Next base: position 19,006 of record MENF01000035.1, on the reverse strand, counting down.
TTATGCTTATGATGAGTTACGTAAAATAAACGAAAACTTTACAATAGCTGCATCTTTTGGTAATGTGCACGGTGTTTATAAACCTGGCAATGTAAAATTACAGCCCGTTATTTTAAAAAATTCTCAAGATTTTATTCAACAAAAATTTAATACAAAAGCAAAACCTGTGAACTTTGTTTTTCATGGTGGTTCGGGTTCTTTACGCGAAGAAATCCGCCAGGCAATTTCGTTTGGAGTTGTTAAAATGAATATTGATACCGACACTCAATGGGCTTTCTGGAGTGGTGTTCATGAATATTACAATAAGAAATCGGGATATCTTCAAGGGCAAATTGGTAATCCCGAAGGTGAAGATAAACCAAATAAAAAATATTACGACCCACGTGCATGGTTACGCGAAGGTGAAAAATCAGTTATCGAAAGATTAAAAGTTGCTTTTACAGATTTAAACGCAGAAAATAGAAATTGAAAAGAACGTAAAACAATAAACAGAAATAAGTAGAAATGCAATAGAACTTAGGCAGTCAGCAGTGAACAATGAACAGGAATGTATTAAGTACAAAGTATTATGAAAGCAAACATTGAAATAAATAGAAATTAATTGTAAAAACAGAAATATTAAAATGGTAATTAATCTATTAAAAGCTAAAGTCCCTCTCCTTTGGTGAGGGATTTAGGGTGAGGTAACAATAAACTTTTTGAACTTTTTTAAAAAACAGAAAAACATTGAAATAAATAGAAATTAATTGTAAAAACAGAAATATTAAAATGGTAATTAATCTATTAAAAGCTAAAGTCCCTCTCCTTTGGTGAGGGATTTAGGGTGAGGTAACAATAAACTTTTTGAACTTTTTTAAAAAACAGAAATAAGTTGAAATAAAATAGAAATAAATTGTAAAAAATGAACTGTAATCAATTGAATGACTATTATATGACCATGTATGACAATTGTATGACTATGTATGACCAAGTATGACAATAAACGATAAACGTAAAACTAAAACATGTCAACAAATCAGGAAGGCTGGGGTTCAAGAGTAGGATTAATTCTCGCAATGGCTGGAAATGCTGTTGGATTAGGAAATTTTTTACGTTTTCCTGTGCAGGCAGTTCAAAATGGTGGAGGTGCATTTATTATTCCTTATTTAGTTTGCTTTTTGTTAATGGGAATTCCACTATTATGGGTTGAGTGGGGAATTGGTAGGTTTGGAGGAGTTTCGGGCAACCATTCTACACCTTTTATTATGGATAGCATGGACCGTAGAAGAATTTGGAAGTATGTTGGAGTTTTCGGAATTTTCTCAAACATTGCTATTGCTGCATACTATTGTTATATCGAAAGTTGGACTATGTCTTACATTTATCATAGCGTTGCAGGAACTTTTACAAATATGAGCCAGAACGATGTTTCTAATTTTTTTACAAATTATTTAGATATTTCAACATCAACAACAGGAATTCCTTTTGAAGCTGTAATTTTCTTTGTTTTTTGTATTGCATTAAATACTTGGGTTTTAAGTAAAGGACTTAGTGGAGGAATTGAAAAAGCTGCAAAAATAGGAGTTCCATTATTGATTATTTTCGGTGTATTTTTAGCAATAAAAGCAGTTACTTTAAAGGCAGGACATGAGGGTGCTATTAATGATGGTTTTGTTGGACTAAATTTCTTATGGACACCACAATACGATTCGCTTGCCAATCCTAAAGTATGGCTTGCTGCTGCCGGTCAAATATTTTTTACACTTTCGGTTGGCATGGGTTCTATTCAATGTTACGCATCGTACCTTAAAAAGAAAGACGATGTAGCTTTAAATGCTATGTCGGCTGGCTGGATGAATGAGTTTGTTGAAGTAGTTTTAGGTAGTTCAATTTTAATTCCAATCGCAATTGGTTATTTTGGCATTGATAAAGTTGTCGAAATGGTTCAGCATGGTGGATTAGGTTTAGGTTTTCGTTCACTACCGTATTTATTTAACCAGTGGGGACATATTTTTGGAGCAATTGCGGGAGTAGCATTTTTCGGGTTGTTGTTTTTTGCAGGAATAACTTCTTCTCTGGCAATGGGTACTCCAGTTATGGGATTTTTACAAGACGAATACAAATGGAAAAGAGGTTCATCTGCATTGGCTTTTGGAGTAATAGTTTTAATTTTAGGACTTCCTACAGTTTTCTTTTTTCAGCAAGGTGTTTTTGATGAGTACGATTATTGGGCGGGTACCGTTGCTTTGGTTATTTTTGCTATGCTCGAAATAATTTTATTTAGTTGGGTTTTCGGAATAGACAAAGGATGGAGTGAAATTACTCGAGGTGCTGATATTAAAATTCCTATAGTGTATAAATTTATTTTGAAATTTGTTACTCCAGTTATGCTTATTATAGTTTTTTTTGGTTCGCTTATCAGACCTGCTAAAGATGATTGGTCAACCTTTGGAACATCAGAATGGGAACTGCATAGCGAAAGCATTTTAGGGCAATTAACGCACAAAGGCATTGGTCCAAACAAAGATTATTTTGCCGATGAGTTTTATTCCGAAGTAAATGGCATTGTTTCTAAAATTAATGTTGAAAAAAAGGGCTTTATTGAAATTACTGATAAAATGAACCCAAGTGTTATAACAAATTATCAAATAAATGAATGTGTGCCCATTGTTAAAGTTGGAGATGAAATAAATATAGAGCAATCAATTTACAAAGGTTCTGTTATAAATAAAGTGTTTTATATTGATATGGCAAGATTGTTATTGTTAGCATTATTTTTAACTATTTCAATTTTAGTTTATATAGCTTATATTAAACGTAAAAGAATAAATCCTAAATCCTAAATTTTTATTATGAATACATTACCTTTAATTTTTTTACTTTGTTCCGAAATTACAATCACAGCTTTAACTATTTATTTTTTTGTTAAAGTATTGAAATCAAAGAAAAACGAAGAATAAATTTTACATTAATGAATAAAATACGCGAATATTTCACATTTACGCGTTCCGAAAGAAATGGTATTTTAGTTTTATTAGTGTTAATTGTTATTTTAACAGTAACGCCTAGTCTTTTAGATTTATTCCTAAAAAAGCAGAAAGTAGATTATTCTCAATTCGAAGCTGAAATTGATAAATTTATTGCATCATCGCAAAATCAAGAAATAGATAGCAATGAAAATAATATAAATCTTGATACAATAAAAAAAGAGTATTTTTATTTCGATCCAAATACTGTTTCTGAAATTGAACTTTATAAATTAGGTGTTTCTAAAAAATTAGCTAAAACATGGCTCAATTATAGAAATAAAGGCGGCAGGTTTTATGATAAAGACGATGTAAAAAAAATGTATGGTTTACCCGATTCGGTTTATAGTCTAATTGAGCCTTATATTTCAGTACAAAGCAAAAAATACGATAAAAAAACAAAATCGAATAATGAATGGAAAAATAAATCTGATGGTTATAAATTTAATAACAAGTTTCAACAATCAAATTATTCGCAAAATAATTATCCTAAAAAAACCACTACTGCAATTGAAATAAATAATGCTGATTCTATAACACTGTGCACTTTACCTGGAATAGGACCTGGTTACGCTCGATTAATAATTAAATACAGAAATAAGTTAGGTGGCTTTGTTAAAAAAGAACAATTGCTCGAAGTTTATGGTTTTACTCAAGAATCGTATGTTAAAATTGAAAATTTAATACTTATTGATTTATCAATTGTAAATAAAATAAATTTAAATACCGCTGATTTTAAGCAGCTTATTAAACATCCATATTTTTCAAAAGATATGATAATTCGTATTTTAGAATATCGAAAAATACAAGGAAAAATAAGCACTATTGATGAAATGGTTAAAAATAAAATGATTACTTTAGAAGAAGGCGAAAAAATTAAACTTTATTCGTCATTTTAAGATAAAAA